>DAOMFN010000008.1:0-15463 GCA_035429785.1 Anaeromyxobacteraceae bacterium | reverse complement strand
GCTCTCGCCAATCGTCGGACCCGGGGCCGGAGCCCGGGCTATACGCCCCCGATGTCGTCGCCGCCGACTCCGCCCTCGAGCCCCACCGCGCCCGCCCGCTCCCCCGACCTGGACGAGATGTGGCGGTCGCTCCTCGACGGCTCCTGGAAGTCCCTCGCCGTCGTCCCCACCCACGACTCGGTGGCCGTGGACGGGGTCCTCGCGTCCCTGCGTGCGCTCGGCGGCGGCTCCGGCCCGGTCGAGGTCCGCGACGGCCGCGGCAAGGAGATCGAGGGCGGCAAGGCCCTGGCGGAGGAGATGGGCAAGCTGACCCGCTCCGGGAAGCGGGTGGTCGCGGTGGTCGACTCCCTCCTGCACAGCCTCGCAGGCGTCCACGTCGTCCAGGCCTCCGACGCGGTCCTGCTCGTGATGCGCATCGGCGACCTCGATCTCGAGGGGCTTCCGGGCGCCCTCGACCTCATCGGGCCGGGGCGGATCCTCGGGGCCGTCTCGTCGGCGCCGGCGGACTGAGTGCCTCGGCGGGTCCTGGAACATGGTATGGCGAATCCAGGAGCCGGCACGGTATTGCGGGCCTAGCCGGGATCCGGCGCGTCGATCGGGGGAACCGTGAATCGAGGTCTTGGGGTCTGTGCCGCGCTCGCCTGCGCCCTCGCGGCGGCGAGCGCTTCGGGATGCAAGACGACCGGCGAGTACGTCTGGGTGGACGACCTGCCCGCGAAGGCGCCCGCCCCCCCGAACGCCTACGTCATCCAGGTGGGCGACACGATCGCCGTGCGCGTCTGGAACCAGGACGCGATCTCCACGAAGGTCAAGGTCCGGCCCGACGGCAAGGTCTCGGTTCCCTTCGTCAACGACGTCGAGGCGGCCGGATCCACGCCGACCGACCTCGCGTCCCGCATCCAGGCCCGCCTCCAGGAGTACATCGTGAGCCCCGTGGTCACCGTGGTCCTCGAGGACGCGCGACCGATGACGGTGGCGGTGCTCGGCGAGGTCGCACGGCCCGGCAACTACCAGCTCGACGCCGGCGCGGGCGTCCTGCCCGCGCTCGCCGTGGCCGGCGGGATGACCCCCTTCGCCAGTCGCGACCGGATCATGGTGATCCGGCAGAAGCCGGACGGGAGCGGTGCCCAGCGGATCCGGTTCACCTACTCCGCCCTGACGAGCCTCGAGGGACGCGCCGCCACCTTCCGCCTCCAGGGTGGAGACGTGGTCGTCGTCGAGTGACCATGCTCCTCCACGTCGCCGCCATCCTCGCAGTGGCGGTCGGCCAGGTGGACGGAGCCACGGACCGCCCGAAGGAGCCGCCGGGAAACGGTCCGGTCGACGAGGCCTCCCCGCCCGGCATCGACGCCCCCACCTCGCCCGCGGCGCGGGCCGACGACGACATCACCGGGCCGCCGGGCGTGCCCTACATGCCCTCGGTGGGCTCCGGCCGCCTCCAGCAGGGCTTCCTTCTCGACGGCGCGGTCCTCACGGCCGTGCGCACTCGAACGCTCACCGTGACCAGCGCCGCGGCCGAGTGGGGAACCGACCTGGAGATCACCCCGGGCCTGGCCGTCGACGCCTGGTTTCCGAACTTCTTCCTGACCGCGGGCTACGCCCCGCGCATCACCATTCCCTTCGGAACCGGGACCACCGAGACGGCGATCCTGAACCGGGCGACGTTCCGGGCCTCCTGGAAGTTCGACCCGCTCTGGACCCTCACCCCGGAGGGCGTCTTCGTCTTCGGCGACTACTCGCAGCTGATGCCGGCCTCCACGCCCGGTGGGGCCGGGCCCCCTCCCACCCAGCTCGATCCGGTGCGGTCGTTCCAGACCTACCCGTACGTGGGGATCGACACCCGGGTACGCCTCGACGGCCAGTTCTCCCCGCGCACCCGGATCGCCGTCTGGGGCGGGTACTTCGACACGGGAGGCGTCGGCGCCGCCGGCGAGGCCGCCCAGCCGCGCGCCTGGGGCCCCCAGGGCGACGTGACCTTTGCCTGGGATGCGTCCCGGGCGGCAACCCTCGCGACGAGCGTCGCGGCGCAGGGCTGGCTCATGCAGGGCAGCGAGTACTTCTTCCTCACCACGGTGACCGAGGCCTGGACGCACTCCTGGTCAACGGACGTGCAGACCACGCTGGCGGCGGGTGGCGGTTACGCGAACCGGGACGTGGAGAGCCAGACCGCCGCCCGGCACCTCGTCCCCGTGGTCAGCGCCGCCTTTCGCTATCACCCGGGATCGACGGCACCGCTCCGGCTGACCCTCGATGCGGCACTGGGACCCTACTACGACACCTACGCGCGCATCCCGTACCAGCGCATCACGGCGGGGGCCTCCGTCGACTGGCGTCCGTCCGACCAGTGGGCCCTGGCGGCCTCGCTGGCGTTCGCCCTGGCTCCGTACACGGTCCGGGTCCCCGAGTCCTACGGGACGGGCGGAGCCTCGGCGAGCTTCGCCCCGCTCCCGTTCCTCGTCCTGACGGCGGGCGCCTTCACGCAGTCCCAGTTCCAGGGACAGGCCACGCCGACGGGCGCCTTTCGCCAGTGGACGATCTACCTCTCGCTGGCGCTCCGCGAGCGGCTGTCCCTCTAGCCCCCCAAGGACCGAGGCGGGCGGAGCGGCGCGACGCGCGCCCGGCCACCGGACCTCGACCGCTCCCGTCGGAATTGCCCCGTGAACCGGGGACGTCCATCCGCGGATCGAGGTCATCGACCCGTCGAATCCACTCATCGTTCATCTCCCTCCTTGTACCTACGCCTGCGTACATGCGTCACGGGACAATCTTTCAGCGTCTGAACGGCTTAGCCTTCCTGTCATCACTGGTCGGGGGGCTGGCCAATCATGCGGAACCGAGTCATCGAAGGCACCGTTCGTCTGCTGGACATCCTTTGCATCGTCGTCGCCGTGCCGGGCGCGTACGTCCTGCGAAACGTCTTGCCCGTGCACGTCCGCGGGCCGCTCGTCCCGCTCGACGAGTACTGGCCCTTCCTCGCCTTCACCCTGCTGCTGTGGATCGCGGCCACCTGGTTCTTCCGCGTGTACGAGAGCTTCCGGACGCGCTCGCTCCTTCCGGAGATATCGCGCATCGCGAAGGCCCTCATGGGCGTGGCGGTCGTGCACATCGCCGCCATCTTCTTCTTCCGCCTCCACGAGGACGTCTCCCGCCTCTTCTTCGGGACGTACTTCGTGCTGGCGTTCGCGCTCCTCGCGGGCGGACGGCTCGTGCTCCGGCAGTTCGCCCACTCGGCCCGGCGCAACGGCCTCAACACGAAGGTCTTCGCGGTCGTCGGCTCGGGCGACCTCGCACACGACGTCGTCTACACCATCGAGCAGCACCCGGAGTGGGGGATGCAGTTCGCGGGACACATCCTCGACGCCGCCGGCGCCGGAAATCCCCGTCCGCGTCCCGAGCACGTCCTGGGAACCCTCTCCCAGCTCGGCCAGATCCTCGACGACAACGTGATCGACGAGGTGATCTTCGCGGTACCGCGCGAGCGGCTCGCCCACGTCGAGGGCGCGTTCAAGCTCTGCCAGGAGCAGGGCGCGAGCGCGCGCGTCTGCCTCGACCTCTTCGACGTGGGCGGGGCCCGCGTGGCGCTGGGCGAGATGGACGGCCTGCCCATGCTGGCCTTCAACCGCGCCCCGACGGACGAGGTCGCGCTGCTCCTCAAGCGGGCCTTCGACGTGGTCTCGAGCGCGCTCGCGCTGCTCCTCCTCTCGCCCGTGCTCCTCGGCACCGCCATCGCCGTGAAGCTCGACTCGCCCGGCCCGGTCTTCTTCCGCCAGACCCGCGTGGGCAAGAACGGCCGCCACTTCAAGATGCTCAAGTTCCGGAGCATGCACGTGGACGCCGAGGCCCGCCTCGAGTCGCTGAAGGCGCTCAACGAGGCCAGCGGTCCCGTCTTCAAGATGAAGAACGACCCTCGCGTCACGCGCGTCGGCCGCTTCATCCGCCGCGCGTCGCTCGACGAGCTGCCCCAGTTCCTGAACGTGCTCTCGGGCGAGATGAGCATCGTCGGTCCCCGCCCGCCGGTGCCGAAGGAGGTGCGCGAGTACCAGCGCTGGCAGCGGCGCCGCCTCTCGGTGAAGCCGGGCATCACCTGCACGTGGCAGGTGAGCGGGCGCTCCAACATCAGCTTCGACCAGTGGATGAGGCTCGACCTGGAGTACATCGACACCTGGTCGCTGTGGAACGACATCCAGATCTGCTTCCGCACCATCCCGGCGGTGCTCACGTCGCGCGGAGCACACTGATCGGAATCCGGAAGGGGGATCCGGGTCGGGCGAGCGCCCGACCCGGATGCATCTCGACCGACGCGCCGCGGGCGGTGCCGGGCACCGCCGCGCGTCGGCGGGATCCTCCTACTTCATCCCGCCGGCGACGTACTTCGCGACCGCGCTGATCTCGGCGTCGGAGAGCTTGCCCTTCCAGGGCGTCATCTTGCCCTTGCCGTTCGCGACGACCTTCTCGATCTCGGCCGCCGACAGCTTGGTGGCCGTGAGGTCCTTCACGCCGAGCTTCTTCGCCATGTCGCTCTGCCCCTTGCCGTCCTTCCCGTGGCAGGCGGCGCACTTCTGCTGGAAGGTCTCCGCCGGGGTCCCGGCCAGGGCGACGGGGGCGACGAGCAGCGACAGGACCGCGGCGACGAGCATCTTCTTCATGGTGGGGTCTCTCCGGAATTCGGGTTCGGGGCCTTCCTAGCAGGAAGGCACGCGCTGCGTCCACGCCCCGATGGGACGGCCCGGGGGGCCCCGATATTCAGGGGGACCCCGAGACCCGGGTCGCCCGGCGCGAAAGGGCCGTCCTCGCGAGGATCCCGAGGAACCGGGGGTCCCGGACGAGGTACCGATGCGCCAGCCGCCGGGGCTCGCGGGCGAGCCGGTAGAGCCACTCGAGGCCCGCGTTGGACACCCAGGGCGGCGCCCGCCGCACCCGGCCGACGTAGAAGTCGAACGACGCCCCGACCCCGATCGAGAGCGCGGGTCCGAGCGTCGCGCGATTGTGGTGAATCCAGATCTCCTGCTTCGGGGTCCCCATGGCGACGAGCAGGAGATCGGGACCGGCCGCCGCGACGGCCTCCGCCCCCTGCTCGAGGTCACCCAGCGCCCCGTCCAGCCGGATGGTCGGGCTTGCCGTCCCCACCACGCGGACGCCCAGCTCCCGCGCGGACTTCTCCGCGACGGCCTCGGCGATGCCGGGCCCCCCGCCGAGGAGATAGACCTTCCAGCCTTCCTCGCCCGCGCGCCGCAGCAGGGGCTCGACGAGATCGGAGCCGGAGACCCGCCCGGGCACGGGCGTCCCGAGCAGCCTGGATGCCCAGACGACGAGCTGGCCGTCGGCCAGGACCAGCCGGGCCGCGTCGTAGGCCTCGCGGAAGGCCGGGGTGTCCTCGACCGTCACGAAGTGGTCCACGTTGGGCGTGAAGACGTGGCCCCCGCGTCGGTCCGCGACCATCGCGGCGATGGCCGCCACGGCGTCGTCGAAGCCGACCGCGTCGACCCAGATCCCTCCGATGCGGACGCGTCCCTTGCCGTGGCCCTGGCCCGCTGCGCGTGGCTCGCTCGTCGGCGATGCCGGGGGGGCGGGATCGGACATGCTGGCGAGTATAGGGACGCGTCGGGCGCCGATTTGTCCCACGATCCGGAGGCGCCGCCCGGCGCGCCTAGTGCCCCGCCCCCACCGCCCCGACCGCGCCCACCGGAACTCCCTTCGCCCGGAGCTTGCCGGTCATGATGGGCACGGCGACGTTCACGAGCGTCGTGAAGATGAGCGCGCCCAGCCCGAAGATGCCGATGGCCACCATCCACTCCACCGCCGAGGGCCGGTACTCGTAGATCTCGCCGAGGGTGTCGGGCGTCATGCCCGGGATGACGAGCCCCATGCCCTTCTCGATGTAGACGCCGGCGAAGATGAGCACGGCGCCCGTGTTCAGCCAGAACCAGTTCTTGCGGGCCTTGGGGACGATGAAGATGAGGAAGGCCGTCACCGAGAACGCCAGCCCCAGCCAGGCGTAGGGCACGAGGGCGCGGTGCGAGCCGATGCCCTGCCAGTAGTACTGCGTGTAGAGGAGGTGCTCGGTGCGGGAGTAGTACTCCTTGAAGATCTCGGCGCCGAGGAGGAACAGGTTGAAGAACATGGCGTAGGCCATGAGCTCGGCCACCTTCCAGATGGCCTCGTCCTTGATCTCGATGTCGGTGGTCTTCCGGAGCACCTGGAAGAGGATGATCATCACCGCCGGGCCCGACGAGAAGGCCGAGGCGATGAACTTGGGGGCCAGGATGCCGGCGTTCCAGTAGGGGCGCGCGGCCATGCCGGCGTAGAGGAACGCGGTCACGGTGTGGATGCCCACCGCCGCCGGGATGCTGATGAGGACGAGCGGCACGACGAACCACTTCGCGTACTCGCGCCCGTGGTAGGTCCGGTAGAGGATGTGGACGACCACCACGAGGTTGAGCATCAGGTAGGCGTTCAGCACCAGCGCGTCCCAGGAGAGCATCGACTGGGGCCAGTTGGGCATGCCCGGCCCGGGCATGATGTGGGTGAGCCGATCGGGACGCCCCATGTCCACCAGGATGAAGGTGAGGCACATGGAGAGCGCGCTGATGGCGAGGAGCTCGCCCAGCACCACGACCTCCTTGATGGGCTTCCAGTTGTACACGTAGGCCGGGACGACGAGCAGCACGGCGGCCGCGGCCACGCCCACCAGGAAGGTGAAGTTGCCGACGTAGAACGCCCAGGTCACCTGGTCGCGCATGCTCGTCGCGATGAGGCCGCGCTGCAGCTGCTGCGAGTAGCCGACGAGGCCGATGGCGATCATGGCGAGCAGCACGCCGATCCAGGCCTTGTAGGCCCTCCCGCCGGTCACCACCTGCTGGATCGCGCCCTTCAAGAACTCGAGGATTCCCATGATCCGTTCCCTCGCCGGCTACGTCGCGTAGAAGTAGTAGAACTGCGGCTCGGTCGCGAGCTCCTCCTTGAAGACGAACACGCGCTTGCGGTCCATCACCTGGCGGATCTCCGACTCCGGATCCAGGAGGTTCCCGAACTTCCGCGCCCCCACCGGGCAGATCTCGACGCAGGCCGGGTAGCGGCCGTTGCGGGAGCGCTGCAGGCAGAAGGTGCACTTCTCCACCACGCCCTTGGGCCGGGGCCGGTTGCCCAGGTAGGCGGTGACGGGGTTCATCTCGGCGGCGGGCAGGTTGGGCTCGGCCCAGTTGAACTTGCGGGCGCCGTACGGGCAGGCGGCGGTGCAGCAGCGGCAGCCGATGCACCAGTCGTAGTCGATGACCACGATGCCGTCGGGATCCTTCCAGGTGGCCTTCACCGGGCACACCTTCGTGCAGGGCGGGTGGCGGCACTGCTGGCACTGCACCGGCATGTAGAAGTGGCCCGCCTCGGGCACCTTCTCCGGGTCGTAGTAGGGCGTGGCGTGGGCGAGGTCGACGCCGCGCTCCTTGTCCATCTGGAGGACCCGGATCCACTGGATCTGGGGGTTCTTCCGGGACTGGTTGTTCTCCTTCACGCAGGCGTACACGCAGCGGCGGCAGCCGATGCACCGGGAGAGGTCGAGGCCGTAGGCGAAGTCCACCCCGGGCAGGGGGGGCGGCATCCCCACGGTGACCTGCTTGCCGAACTGCTCCGACCACCGCTTCTCGAGCTTGCGCAGCATCGCGTCGAGCTGCTCCTTCGAGAGCTCGTGGAGGTGGCGGCGGCGCAGCTCCTCCACGACGTCGGCGGGCTTGCAGGCGGAGACGGCGGCGATGACCGCGCCGGCGGCGGCGTTGCGCAGGAAGTCGCGCCGGGACGTCCCGCCACCCGCGGAGGCGCACCCGCCCTGGGCGTCGGCGCACCCGTCGACCGCCGCGGCGCAACCGGCGCCCCCGGCGGCGCCGTCCTGGATCACGGGGAGTCGGCTCTGGTCGCTCATCGGCCCTGCTCCTGCGGACGGATCGGCGGCGGCTCGGGCTTGAGCGCCTGGAACCGCGGGTTGTGGGGGTTGTGGCAGTTCACGCACAGGTAATAGGTCTTCTTCCCGTTCCACATCCCGGTGCGCTTGCCGTGCACGCCCACCTTCCAGTCCCGGTACTTGTCCCCGTGGCACTGGCCGCAGAGCTCGTAGGACCGGGTGAAGGGGACCTGCGTCCCGTTGATGAGATGGAGGTAGTCCCGCTTCGCGTTGTCGTGGCAGTCGAGGCACCAGCGGCTGGGCGGGCCGTGCTTGAACCCGGCCTGGATCTCGTCGTGGAACGCGAGCTGCCGCGGCGTGGGGTCGCCGGCCTTCTCGTGGCACTGGGAGCAGGGGAAGATCCCCTCGCTGAACGGGGGCGGCTCGGCCTGGATGTCCTGACCCGAACCGGGGAGGTCGGCCGGGGCGGCCGCCGGGGCCGCAGCCTTCGAGGGCGCGCCCGGAGCGCCCGCCCCCGCGCCCAGCGGCAGGGCCAGGCACAGCACGGCGGCGAGGGCCAGGGGGCCTCGCCAGCGGGAGTCGGTCATCGGAGCTCCTCCAGGGCCGCGAAGGGACGCGGCGCATCGGTAGGTTAGGTGCGCGCGAGGAGGAGCGGGTTGACCCGGATCAGGGATCGCGCCCCGACCCATTCAGGCCTCGCCGGCGCGGACGCGGGCCGTGGGGTGGCCGGTCCGGTACTCCTTGAGCCGGTACTGGACCTTCCGGACCGACACACCGAGCACCTCGGCCGCCTTGGCGGTGGAGCCGCCCACGGCGTCGAGCGTGCGCAGAATGGCCTCCCGCTCGATCTCGAAGAGGCTCGCGCCGGGGATGAGGGCGCTGCCGGCTCCCTCGTCGGGTCGGGCCCCGCGGAGGACGGTGGGCAGGTCGTCGATGCCCACCATGTCGCCGCGGCAGGCCTCGGCGGCCGCCCGCACCGCGCTGTCGAGCTCCCGCACGTTTCCCGGCCAGTCGTAGGCGAAGAGCGCCGAGAGCGCGCCGGGGGTGATCCCGCGGAGCGTCTTGCCGAGCGCCCGCGCGTGCACGCCGAGGAAGTGGGTGGCCAGCGCCGGCAGGTCGCCCTTCCGGCCGCGCAGGGGCGGCAGGATGAGCGAGACCACGTTGAGCCGGTAGTAGAGGTCGTCGCGGAACCGGCCGGCGCGGACCTCCTCGCCGAGGTCCACCCGCGTGGAGGCGACCACGCGCACGTCCACCCGGAGGGTGCGGGAGCCCCCCACCCGCTCGTACTCGCCGTGCTGCAGGACGCGGAGCAGCTTCACCTGGAGCGAGGGGCCGAGGCTCGCCACCTCGTGGAGGTAGAGCGTGCCGCCGTCGGCCCGCTCGAGCAGCCCCTCGGTCCGGCGCGGGCCGTCTCCCGGCGCGCCGTCGTCGCTCCCGAAGATGCGGGCCTCGAGGAGGGACTCGGAGAGGCCGGCGCAGCCGGCGCGGACGAAGGGGCGGTCGCGGCGGGGCGACGCCTCGTGGATCATCTCGGCGACGAACGAGCGCCCGGTCCCGGCCTCGCCCTGGAGGAGGACGGTGGCCTTGGTGGGGGCGGCGCGGCGGATCACCTCGTCGATGGTGGCGGTCTCGGGGGAGGCGCCCACGAAGCGGAGGCGGGACCGGGCCCGGTCGCGCAGCTCGCGGGCCTCGCGCCGGAGCCGGCGCTTCTCGAGCACGCGCTGCACGACCGCCGAGCCGCGCACGGGGTCGGCCGGGAGCAGCAGGTAGGCGTCGGCGCCGTTGCGCAGCGCCTCGACGGCCGCGGGGAGGTTCTCCCGCGCGCAGGTGACCACGAAGGCGGCGTCGGAACCGCCGGCGCGGGCGAGCGAGACCACCGCGGCGCAGCTCCAGCCGCTCGCGCCCACCGCGCACACCACGAGGTCCACCGGGTCGCCGCGGAGGATCTCGATGGCGGCCTCCGCCCGGCCGGCCTCCACCACCGCGTAGTCGTCCTCCCGGAGCGACGACGCGAGCTGCCCGCGTCGCGCCGGGTCGGCGTCGAGGATGAGGATTCTTTCGCCAGCCACGGGCCGGGGCTTTGCAATTCGCGCACCGCCCCGCTCCGGCCGATTTGCTCGGTTGTGCCGCCGCGCAGGCGCAATCATTGCGATCTGGCTTGATCTCGATCCATTCCGGCGCAGGACCCGGTCGTGAATCCCTGGGGAGCCGGGGGGTTCGACCCTCGCCGCGCTCCGACGCACCCAGGCGAACGGTGGACCGGCGGGCCCCTCCTGGCGCATGATCTGCGCATGGGGAGAGTTCCTGGGCACATCGAGATCGTCCAGGGGGACATCACCCGCCTCGGCGTCGACGCCATCGTCAACGCCGCCAACGGGGCCCTGGCGCCGGGCGGCGGCGTCTGCGGGGCGATCCACGCGGCGGCGGGGCCGGGACTGGCGCGGGAGTGCGCGAGCCTGGGGCACTGCCCGACCGGCGAGGCGCGCCTCACCGGAGGGCACGTGCTCCCGGCCCGGTTCGTCGTCCACGCGGTAGGACCGGTGTGGCGCGGCGGCGCGGAGGGGGAGGACGACCTCCTCGCCCGGGCCTACCGGAGCGCGCTCGACGCGGCGGCGGCCGCCGGGGCGCGGAGCATCGCCTTCCCCGCCATCTCGACCGGCATCTACGGCTTCCCGCTCGAGCGGGCGACGCGCATCGCCGTCCGCGAGGCGCGCGCGGGGCTCGACCGGCATCCGTCCATCGAGCGGGTGGTGCTGTGCTGCTTCTCCGCGCGGGACCGGGAGGTCCACGAGCGGGAGGTCGCCGGGCCGGCGGGGGCGTGATCCCTACGGCTTGTGCGACGCGGGGTGCTCGGCGTTCGACCGGGGCGAGACCTCCACCGGCGGCGGCTCGGCCTGCATCGGCGGCGCGGCGCGCTGCCAGGGGGAGTTCCCCCACGACTCCGAGTAGGGCGGGTTCGCGTACGGGAAGCGGGTGGCGTTGTCGGCGAGCGTGAGGCCGATGAGGAGCGCCACGAACATCGCCGAGACCACGAGCACCAGCCGGGCCACGCCCTTCTCCTCCCAGAGGTGCATGAAGAAGACGGCCACGAGTGCCGCCTTCACGGTCGCGATGGCGAGCGCCACGACGACGCGCATGGCGTAGGACATGTCGGTCTTCCACACGGCGAGCGTGACGCCGGTGAGGACCATGAGGGCGGCCCACACCATCACGTACTGTGCGGGACCGAGGTGCTTGCCTTCGCTGTGGGTCGTGGCGCTCACGGGGCCCTCGCTAGACCAGGTACAGGAGCGGGAAGAGGAAGATCCAGATCAGGTCGACGAGGTGCCAGTAGAGCCCGGAGAGCTCGACCGGGGTCGAGTACGAGGGCCCGAACTCGCCGCGCGCGGCGCGCACCGCCACCCACGCGAGCACCCCCATGCCGATGAGCACGTGGAGCCCGTGCAGACCGGTCATGAGGAAGTAGACCGTGAAGTACATCGAGACGCCGGGCCCCTTGAGCCCCGCGTAGTGGTACAGGCTGCCGGGCAGCTGCCCGTCCACCCAGTGGTGGTGGTACTCGATGCCCTTCAGCACCATGAAGATCGCGCCGGCGAGGATGGTGACGGCGAGCAGCCCGACCACCTTCCGGTTCTCGCCGTGGCGCGCGTAGTGGATGGCGAGCGCCACGGTGAGGGACGAGGTGATGAGCACCACCGTGTTCGTCGCGCCCATGGCCACGTGGGCCAGCTTGCTCGCCTCCTCGAAGCCGACCGGGAAGAGGAAGCGGTAGAGCGCGTAGGCGGTGAAGAGCACCGCGAAGAGCAGGATCTCGGTGGACAGGAAGAGCCACATCCCCATGCGGGCGGCGTGCTCCTGCGTCTTCATGTCCGGGAAGTGGTGCGCGAGCCGGCTCGGCGCCACGGCGGCGTCAGTGTGCATGCTTCACCTCGGCGGCGGCCGGTCCGTCCTGGTACTCGTGCGGCCCGCGGTCGTACTCCGGGGTCTGCGGGAAGTTCTGGAGGCTCGGCGGCGAGGGGGTGTTCCACTCGTAGCCCCGCGAGAGCCACGGGTTCGGCCCGGACGCCCGGCCCTTCACGAGCGAGGCGATCAGGTAGAAGAGGATGAGCGTGAAGCCGAAGGCGAGCAGCGAGGCGCCCGCGGTGGAGGCCACGTTGAGCGGCCAGAACTGCTCCGGGTAGGAGTAGTAGCGGCGCGGCATGCCCATGTTCCCGAGCAGGAACTGCGGGATGAACGTGGCGTTGAACCCGATGATGACGAGCACCGCCGCCGCCAGCGCCCAGCGCTCCGAGTACATCTTCCCGAACATCTTGGGCCACCAGTAGTGGAGGCCGGCCAGGAAGGCCATGATCGTGCCGCCCACCATGATGAAGTGGAAGTGGGCCACCACGAAGTAGGTGTCCTGCCAGTGGACGTCGAGGGAGACGGTGGAGAGCGCGATGCCGGTGAGCCCGCCGAAGACCAGGAAGTAGAGGAAGCCCATGAAGTAGACGAAGGGCGCCGAGACCTGGATGGCGCCCTTGTACATCGTGGCCGTCCAGTTGAAGACCTTGATGGCGGTGAAGAGCCCCACGAACATGGAGAGCACGCCGAACACGCCGGAGGCGAAGGTGGACTGGCCCGACGTGAAGAGGTGGTGGCCCCACACGAAGAAGCCCACGAAGGCGATGCCCAGCGACGAGAAGGCGACCGCCTTGTAGCCGAACATGTTCTTGCGGGCGAAGGTCTGGACGACCTCGCTCACCACGCCCATGGCCGGCAGGATCATGATGTAGACGGCCGGGTGCGAGTAGAACCAGAAGAGGTGCTGGAAGAGGATGGGGTCGCCGCCCCGGGCGGGGTCGAAGATCCCGAACCCGAAGACCTTCTCGAAGGCGACGAGGAGGAGCGTCATGCCCAGCACCGGCGTGGCGAGCACCTGGATGACGCTCGTCGCGTACATCGCCCAGACGAAGAGCGGCAGCCGCATCCAGGTGACCCCGGGCGCCCGCATCGTGTGGACGGTGACGATGAAGTTGAGGCCGGTGACGATCGACCCCATGCCCAGGATGAAGGCGCCGAGCAGCACCGGCGCCACGGTGGTCACGGTGGTCGTGCTGTAGGGGGTGTAGAAGGTCCAGCCGGTGTCGGTGCCGCCGTTGATCATCCCGACGAGCGCGATGGCCGCGCCGGCGAGGTACAGGTAGACGGAGAGCAGGTTGATGCGCGGGAAGGCCACGTCCTGCGCGCCGATCATGAGCGGGATGAAGAAGTTCCCGAAGATGCCCGGGATGGCCGGGATCATGAACAGGAAGATCATGACCACGCCGTGGAGCGTGAACATGCGGTTGTAGGTCATCGCGTCCATGATCGTCGGACCCGGCGTGAGCAGCTCGAGCCGGATGAGGAGCGCGAAGACGCCGCCCAGGAAGAACCCGACGAGCGTGAGCACGAGGTACATGACCCCGATGCGCTTGTGGTCGAGCGTGGTCAGCCAGGAGCGGAGGCCCTTCTCCGCGTCCAGGTAGTTCGGCTCGTTGTAGACCGGGCTACTTGCCGGTGACTGGGACATAGGCGGGACCCTTCTGCGGCTCGGCGGTCGGGGCGTCCGTCCGCAGGGACTTGATGAACTCGGTGATGGCGGCGGCGTCGGGGCCGGTGAGCTTGCCCTGGTAGGTGGGCATGACGCCCTTGTAGCCGGCCACGATCTCGGCGTTGGGCTCCATCATGGAGCGGGTCAGGTAGGCCTCGTCGGCCACGATGGTCTTCCCGTTCTCGAGCTTCACGCTGCGGCCGTAGAGGTCGAGCCAGGTGGGGCCGATGTGCTGGCTGCCGTCCACGCTGTGGCACTTGAAGCAGCCCTGCACCGCGGCGATGCGCCGTCCCTGCTCGACGATGCTGCCGCGCAGGTCGACGTCCTCGGCGGCGGTGGGCTGCCCGTCCTGCGCGCGCGGGTTGCCGCCGCGGCGCTGCTGCTCCACCCAGGCGTCCCACTCCGCCGCGGGCATGACCACGAGCTCGCCGAGCATGGCCGAGTGGCCCAGGCCGCAGTACTCGGCGCAGAAGATGGGGTAGCGGCCGGGGGCGTCGGCGTTGAACCAGACCTGGGTGTAGCGCCCGGGCAGCGCGTCCTGCTTGAGCCGGAGCGCCGGCACGTAGAAGGAGTGGATCACGTCCCGGGAGGTCATGAGGAGGCGCACCGGCCGGCCGGCGGGGACGCGCAGGACGTCGGTCGAGTTCGGGCCGTCGGGGTAGGCGAACTTCCACATCCACTTCTTCCCCTGGACGTACACGTCGATGGCGCCCCTGGGCGGCGTCTGCAGCCGCACGTACTGCGGGTAGCCGATGGCGAAGTAGGCGAGGAAGAGGACCAGCGGCAGGCCGATGAAGACGGCCTCGTGGATGGGCTTGGGGTCGACGATGGGGGTGGACTGCTCGGCGTGCTTGCGGCGGTACCGGAAGACGAAGACCGTGGCCGTGGCCAGCGTGGTCCAGGCCCCGAGCATGGCCGTGACGAAGACGAAGTAGTGGAGGTAGTCGAGCTGGCGCGCCCACTCGGAGGCCTGCTGGGGCAGGAAGAGGAGGTGGCGCAGGAACTCGTTGAGCAGGTTCATCGGCGGGCTCCCTTCGCCTCGCGCCGCCAGAAGACGAAGAGCGCGCCGGCCAGGCCGAAGAGGACGAGCAGCGCCCCGGCCCGCACGATGCCCAGGGCGTAGGGCACGTACTTCCGGGCCACCGGATCGTAGCGGTAGCAGGTGAGGAGGAAGCGGTCGAAGCTCGTCCCCACCTTGCCGTCGGCGGCCTCGACGAGCGCGAGCCGGAGGTCGCGGCCGGGGAACTCCACGCCGTACAGGTAGCGGGAGACGCGCCCGTCGGGGGTGAGCACGAGGATGGCCGCGCCGTGGGCGTACTGCTTCGTGGCCTCGTCGTAGGTGTAGTGGAAGCCGACCGCGTCGGTGACGGTGCGGATGTCCTTCTCGTCGCCGACGAGGAACGGCCAGACGTCCTTCCGGTCGGCCTTGTCGAACGACTGGAGGTAGTGCTTCTGGCGCACGAAGGCCTGGGCCGGCTTCTCGCGCGGGTCGAACGAGATCGAGAGCGCCCGGTAGTCCTTCCCGAGCTCGAGGCCGGTCTCCTTCATGCCCCGGGCCATGCCGCCGAGGATGAGGCCGCAGAGCATCGGGCACTCGTAGTAGACGAGCGCGACGACCACCGGCTTGCCCGTGCCGAGGAGGTCGCCGACCCGCACGGTCTTGCCGTCCTGGTCGCGGAAGGCGGCGTCGAGCGGCACCTGCGCGTTCAGCTTCTCCTCGATGTCCACGCCCTGGAGCGGGGCGGGCCCCTCCGGGTCGTCCTCGGCGCGCGCGGCGGCGGGGAAGCCGAGGAGCAGCGCCAGGGCAATGGCGGCGACTCGCCTCACGGGCGCTCCCCCCGGGCCACGCGGGCCATGGCGTCGTCGATGGGGGCGTGCACGGTGCCCGCCTTGCGGTCCACCCAGCCCCAGGTGCGGAGCCGCTCCGCCTGGCGGGCGCGCCACTCGGCCGGCTCGACGGCCAGCGAGAAGAGGCGCTGCTCCACGATGCCGATCTTGCT
>DAOMFN010000007.1:0-15533 GCA_035429785.1 Anaeromyxobacteraceae bacterium | reverse complement strand
CTCCGGCCCGCGTGGAGGTAGCCGGCGGCGCGGCCCCCGAGCTCGCCGAGGCGCCGCTCGGGGTGGGTGTGGACGTCCTCGAGGCGCGGGTCGTGCCGGATGGCGCCGGCGGCGAACTCGCGCCGGACCTGGTCGAGCCCGCGCCGGATGCGGCGGGCGGCCGCCGCGGGCACGATGCCCTGGGCCGCCAGCATGGCCACGTGGGCCTGGCTGCCGCGGATGTCGTGGGGGTGAAGGGCCGCGTCGTCCTGGATCGAGACCGACATGCGGACCAGCCGGGGGTCGGCCTCGCCGGCCAGGGCGGCGCGGGAGACGGGCTGCGGCTTCCGGGCCGGGGGACGTCGTTTGGCTCTCGCCATGCGCGGGGCAGGCTACCACAAGGGGCACCCGAACCCTTCCGTCCGCGCTAGGCTCGGAGGATCGGGACGTCGCGGCCCCGTCGGGTCGCGTCCCGGAGGAGGACCTCCATGGCGGGCGAGTCGGAGATCGTGGTCACGTTCCCGGGCGGCAAGCGCGTGGACGCGCAGGTGGGCGGTCACCTCGTGCGCACCGACCAGCCCGTGGCCGGGGGAGGCGAGAACTCGGCCCCCACCCCGTTCGCCCTCTTCGCGGCGTCGATGGCGACCTGCGCCGGGATCTTCGTGGTGGGCTTCTGCCAGAAGCGCGGGCTCCCCACCGAGGGCATCCGCATCGTGGAGCGGCTGCACACCGGCGAGGACGGCGCGCTCACGGGCGTGGACCTCGACATCGAGATCCCGGAGTCGTTCCCGGAGAAGTACCGCGACGCGCTGGTGCGCGTGGCCGACCAGTGCTCGGTGAAGCGGGCCATCCAGGCCCAGCCGGCCTTCCAGGTCCGCACCGTCGTCCGCTGACCGGCGCGGCCGGCGCTAGAAGACGATGCCCAGCCCGGCGTGGATGTTCTGGGCCACGCCGCCCGGGCTCACCGTGGCGGTCACCCCGGACGACGTCGTGCTCATGTCGAAGCCGGAGAGCATCTTCAGCAGGCCGTAGTCCAGGAAGAAGACGAACCCGTCGTCGGACTGGTACTTCACCCCCAGGTCGAGCTCCAGGCCGAGCGGCTTGTTCACCTGCGACGGGGTGGACTCGGCGAAGAGGGCCTGCGAGTAGACCACCTGCGCGCCCAGGGTGAGGCCGTCGAGCACGTCCCAGCGGAAGGTGGGCTTCAGGTACCAGGCGTCGGTGACCGTGCCCAGGATGCGCCGCCAGAGGATGAGGTCGACCTGGTAGGCGGGGTTGAACCGGTAGTTGTTGAGCGAGGTGTAGCCGGGCCCCACCTGGTTGCCGTCGATGGACCCGGGCAGCGCCACCTGGTTGCAGCGGTTCGCGTCGGTGGTGGGGAGCGTCACGTTGCAGCGCCCGGGGAAGTTGCCGAAGCCCGGGGCCACGTCGCCGCTGGCGATGCCGAACTCGCCGCCCACGTGGATGCGGCCGCCGTCGCCGAGCTTCGCCTTGCCCCGGAGGACGCCCGCGCCCTGGAGGATGTTGGCCGAGACCGCGGCCGCGTTCGGGTCCCAGTTCACGTTGCCGATGCTGCCGAAGACGCCCACGCCCTCGGCCTCGATCTCGAAGCGCTTGCCGACCCAGCGGAGGAAGAGGTCCACGGTGCCCGCGCTGGCGTCGCGCTGCACCAGCGTCACCGGCTGCCCCACGTCGCTCGGCACGATGGGCGCGGTGTTGTTGAGGGCCAGGAAGGGCAGGCCGAAGCGCTGCGACTTCCAGTTGAAGAGCAGGCCGTAGTTCAGGCTGGTGCCGCCCTTCTCGAGCTTGCGCCGCGCCTGGTCGGGCGTGTCGGTGCGCGCGACCATGATGCCGATGGCGCCGGCGTCGTCGTCCTGGGTCCAGTTCACCGGCTGGCCGATGCCCACCGTGTTGAACGTGCCGGCGTAGGTGATGCCGGAGCCGGACCACTCGTAGTACGGGGTGACGGCGAGGCCGCCCAGGAACTGGCCCAGCGGGACGCTGAACTGGATGCGGTCGACGTTGTCGCCGAAGTCCTGGTCGATGCCGCCGCCGGCGTTGTAGTAGATGCCCGCGCCCCAGTCGGCGGGCATGCGCCCGAAGCTGAGGAGGCCCACCGGCGTCTGCACCTCGCCCCAGGCCCGCTTCACCTGCACCGCCCCGACGAACCAGTTCACGCCCGGGATGGGGCTCGTCTGGCTGCCCGAGTTGACGGCGTAGGCGGCCCAGTCGCGCCCCACCGGGTTCGAGCCCAGCACCACGTTGTCGAGGAAGTCGATCTCGGCCCGGACGCGGACCTGCTCGGAGATGTTGAAGGTGGGGTCGACGCGCAGCCGCATGTTGCCGCCGGTCTGCGTGCCGCTGGGCGGCGAGGCCGACATCTCGGTGTTGCCGTTCCAGAGGTACCAGCCCATCGGGTCGGCGGGCAGGCCGCCGTTCAGGTTGTTGAAGAGGTCCCAGCGGAAGCGGAAGTAGCCGTTCAGCTCCAGGAAGTGGAGCTTCTTCTTGTCCTCCTGGTCGCCCAGGAACTCGGCCGCGGACTGGGCGCCCTGGATCTCGGCGCGCACCTCGTCCCGCAGCTGCTCCTTCACCTTGGCGACCTCCTTCTGCACCGCCTCCTGGATGCGCGCGTCGATCTCGGCCTGGGTCATCGGCGCGGCGGCCGACGGCGATGCCGCGACCGGCGAGGGCACGGACGGCTGCGTGAGGGCGGGGGACTGCGCGCGCGCCACGCCGAGGAGGAGCGGGAACGCCAGGAGGAGGGCAGGGAGACGCTTCATGGGGGACTCACTAATCACGCGGTTCGCGGTGGGGTCAAGCGCCGCGCGGGCCCTGGCGGAGCTCGACCAGCACGCCGCGGGAGCCCTTCGGATGCACGAAGGCGACGCGCGCGCCGCCCGCTCCCGGGCGGGGCTTGTCGTCGAGGAGCGGCGCGCCCTGGGCCCGGAGCGCCTCCATCGCCTTCTCGATGTCCGGGACCTCGAGGCACACGTGGTGGAGCCCCTCGCCCCGCTTCTCGATGGCCTTGGCCATCGGGCTGTCCGGGCCGCTCGGCGAGACGAGCTCGATGCGGCCGGCGCCGTGGCCGAAGATGGCCACCCGGACCTTCTCGGAGGGCACCTCCTCCACCTCGGCGAGCTCGAGGCCGTAGACGTCCCGGTACAGCCGGATGGCGGCGTCCAGGTCGGAGACGAGGATGGCGACGTGGTCGAGACCCTTCATGGCGTTCCTCCGGCGGCGGGGGTCCCGGATCAAACGGGTTCGCGGGACGGCCGTCAACCACTCCCTACGGCTTGCGGGGCTCGGCCCGGGTCACCGACAGGCTGCCCACGAGCGCCACCGCGTCCTGCCGGGCGCCCCGGCCGAGCGCCACGTGGGTGGCGTCGGCCACGTCCTGCCCGAAGGTGGGGTCCATCGCCACCCAGCCGTCGCCCACCTTCACCTCGGGCCAGGCGTGCCAGTAGAGCCCCGGGCCTCCCTGGCCGTAGCTCGCGTAGACGAGCCCCTTCACCTCCCGGGCCCGGATGCCCGACGCGCGGGCCAGCGCCACGAAGAGGCGGGTGTGCTCGGTGCAGTCGCCCTTCCCCTGGGCCAGGATCTCGCTCGCCCGGTCGCGGCTCTGGCCGTAGACCTTGTCGAGGCGCCGGTACACCTCCGCGTTGATCTTCCGCGCCGCCGCCCAGGTGCCGGTCGTGCCGCCCACGGTGGCCTGGGCGAGCTTCCGGATGGAGGGGTGGTCCCAGTCCACGTCGATCGTGGCGGCCTGGTCCGGGTCCCCCTTCTCCGCCGGCTTCCCCCGCGGGACGTCGGGACCCGACGGGGGCCGCGCCACGACGGTGAGCACGGTCTCGCCACCCGGGCCGGGCGCGACCGACTGCCGCTCGTCGCGCAGGTCGAATCCCGGGGGAACGCCGCGCAGCCCGAAGGTGATGGTCATCGGCACGTCCCGGGGAAGCGGGCCCGGCAGCGGGACGCGCAGCATCGTGAAGAGGTCCACGAGGTCGAGCCGCCGGGCCGTCTCCTCCGGCTCCAGGCGGATGACCATCCCGTCGCCGATGCGCGTCTCGAGCAGCCGCCCGTCGTCCGCGACGAGCACGCGCGAGGCCGTGCGGTCGCCGTCCTCCGACTGCTCCACCACCGAGACCGGGACCTCCACCCCACCTCCCCCCGCGGTGCTGCGCCCGGTGAAGCGGTCGGTCATCCGCTTCACCCGGAGATCCTCGGCCTGCAGCTGCGGGCCGCTCACCGAGCCGCAGGTGAGCGCGGCGAGCCGGGTCGCGTCGGCCTGCTCGATCGCCTCGCCCGGGTGGGGGATCTCGGTGGTCCGGTTCCCGTCGGCCGCGGTGACCCGCGCCGTGCAGGTGCGGGGTCCGCAGTCCACCTGCACCGTGCGGTCGCCTCCGTCCCCGCCGAAGACGGTGGACATGGAGAGCAGGCGGCCGCCCTTGCGGGCCTCGTACACCCGCTCCTCCCGGGCCCGGCGCTGCACCGTGCGCGGTCCGACCACGGCCTCGACGAGCATCTCCTGCCGGTACACCCGGATCGCCTTGCCCTCGCGGGTCCCGGCGGTGCTGTGGGCCTCGATCCAGCCCACCTTCTTCCCGTTCAGGTAGAGGGCGTACCACTCCGGAACCGGGCGCGGGGCCACGTCGGCGATGGTCGTGGCGGGACGGCAGCGCGCGCGGTCCGCGTACGGCGACGCCTCCTTCGCGCCGGCCCCGCGGGGCGCGAGGAGCGCCGCAGCGAGCGCAGCGGAGGCCAGGATGGACGGGGCTCGTCTCGTCATGGTGCCGGGAACCTTTAGCAGAAACTGGCAATTCCCTCCGCGCCGGGCTCCAATCCTCCCGGATGAGCGTCCTCTGGGTGCTGCTGCTCGTCGCCTCGGTCGCGACGGCCGCCCTCACCGGGCGGATGGCGGCCCTGCCCGGCGCCATCGCCGAGTCGGCGGGGCGGGCCGTCACCCTTTCCCTCGGGCTCGTGGGCGTCCTCTCCCTGTGGATGGGGCTCATGAAGGTCGCCGAGGAGGCGGGGCTGGTCCGGGCGCTGGGCCGCCTCGCGCGGCCGGTGCTGGGGTGGCTCTTCCCGTCGGTCCGGCCGGACTCGCCGGCCATGGGCGCCATCACGATGAACGTGGCCGCGAACATGCTCGGCCTCGGCAACGCCGCGACCCCGTTCGGCATCAAGGCCATGGAGGAGCTGGAGCGGGAGAACCCGCATCCCGGCACGGCCACCGACGCCCAGGCCCTCTTCTGCGCGCTCAACACGGCGAGCGTGCAGCTCGTCCCGGCGACGGTGATCGCGCTGCGGGCCGCGGCCGGGGCGCGCCAGCCCGCCGACGTCCTCGCGGCGACCCTCCTCGCCTCCTCCTGCGCCACCGTGGCCGCCGTGGCCTCGGCGTGGGCGCTCCGGCGCCTCTTCCCTCCGCCCTCCCCGCGCGGTGCCCCGTGATCCGGCAGGCCCTCGAGGCGCTCTCGGCCTGGGCCATCCCGCTCCTCGTGGCCGGGATCCCCGCCTGGGCCCTCACACGCAAGGTGAAGGTCTACCCGGTCTTCGTGGAGGGGGCGAAGGAGGGGTTCCAGGTCGCCGTGCGCATCATCCCGGCGCTGGTGGCGGTGCTCGTGGCGCTGGGCGTGCTCCGGGCCTCGGGCGCGCTGGACGGGCTCGCCGCGATCCTCGCCCCGGTGACCTCCGCGGTGGGCATCCCCGCCAGCGTGCTCCCCATGGTGATCGTCCGCCCGATGTCCGGGGGCGCGGCGCTGGGGGTGGTGGCCGACGTCCTCCGCTCCGAGGGACCCGACTCCTGGGCCGGGCGGCTGGCGTCGGTGATGGCCGGCTCCACCGAGACCACCTTCTACGTCCTGGCCGTCTACTTCGGCGCGGTCGGGGTGACCCGCTACCGCCAGGCGCTCCCCGCGGCGCTGCTCGCCGACCTGGCCGGGTTCGCCGCCTCGGTGGCGGCGGTGCGCTGGCTGTTCGGCTAGGGACGCGCGATCAGCCCGCGCACGCGGGCGAGCAGGTCCTCGGCCGTGAAGGGCTTCTCGATGAGGTTCAGCCCCGGCTCCACGGCCCCGTGGCGGACGACCACGTCCTCGGCGTATCCCGACATGAAGAGCACGGGTATCCCCGGGCAGGCCTTCTCCACCGCCTCGGCCACCTGTCGCCCGTTCATGCCGGGCATGAGGACGTCGGTGACGAGGATGCGGGGAGCGAAGCCGGGGCTCCGGAGATGGCCGAGGGCCTCCTCGCCGCTCGATGCCTCCCGCACGTCGAAGCCGTCCTGGCGGAGGGCCCGCGCCACGGTGGACCGCACGCGCGCGTCGTCCTCCACGAGCAGCACCTGGCCGCCCCCGGCGGAGATCGGCCGCGCCGGGGCGGCGGCCGGTGCATCCGGCGTCCCGGCCTCCGCCTCCTCCGCCCGGGGCAGCAGCACCTCGAAGACCGTCTCCTGGCCGGGCACGGAGCGGTAGCGCAGCGCGCCGCCCGCCTGCCGGACGATCCCGTAGGCGGTGGCGAGCCCCAGCCCCGTCCCCTTGCCGGTCGGCTTCGTGGTCACGAAGGGCTCGAAGATCGACGCCCCCAGCGCCGGGTCGATCCCGTCGCCGGAGTCGGAGACGGTGAGGCGGACGAGCGGACCGTCCGGCGGCTGCGCCCCGTGCCAGCCGCTCCGGGGAAGCGTGCCCGGGCCGACGTTCTCGGTGGCGACGGCGAGCCGCCCGCCGTCGGGCATGGCGTCCCGCGCGTTCAGGACGAGGTTGACGAGCACCTGCGAAAGCTGCCCGGGGTCGACCACGGTGGGCCAGACGTCGGCCGAGAGGCGGAGCTCGAGCCGGACGTTCTCCCCGATGAGGCGGCGCAGCATCCGCTCGGCCTGCCTCACCTGCTCGTTCAGGTCGACGCGCACCGGCGCCACCACGCTGCGCCGGGCATAGGCGAGCAGCTGCCCGGTGAGCTCCCGGGCGCGGCGCACGCCGTCGTCGAGCTCGTCGACGTCCTCGACCTCGGGGGGCCTCCCCTCCTGCAGGCTCCTCCGGAGGCCGTCGGCGCACCCGAGGAGGACCACCAGCATGTTGTTGATGTCGTGGGCCACGCCGCCGGCGAGGCGACCGATGCTCTCCAGCTTCCGGGATTCGCGGAGCTGCTCGGCCATCGCCTCGCGCGCCAGCGCCGCGCGGCGCTGCTCGGTGACGTCCTCCCAGAAGGCCAGGATCTCCGTGCCCGTGGGGCGATCGACGCGGACCGCCCGGACGCGGACGTCGCGGAGCTCGCCGGCCCTGTTCCTGTGGCGGACCTCGAACTCCAGGAACCCGTCGCGGAGGATGAGGGCCGCGCGCGCGGCGACCTCGGCCTCGCTCTCGGTCGCGTCGATGTCCCAGATCTGGAGGCGCCCGAACTCCTCCCGGGAGTAGCCGAGATCGGAGGCGGCGCGATCGTTGAACGCCACGATTCGCCCGGCGGCGTCGGTGAGGACCACACCGGTCGGCGTGGCGTCGAAGAGGGAGCGGTAGAGGGACTCGCTCGCCTCGGCGCGACGGAGCGCGACCTGGAGCGCCTCCAGCGCCGCGCGCCGCTCGGTGACGTCGCTGAAGGTGGTGGCGAAGCGACCGGGACCGGGCCGGTAGGCGTGGACCTGGAACGTCCGGCCCAGGGGCGCGGAGTGCAGCTCGAAGCTGACGGGCTCGCCGGTGCGCGCCACCCGGCCGTAGCGCTCGATGAACTCCGGCTCGACGCCCGGGATGACCTCCCGGACCCGGTGCCCCACCACGTCGGCCGCCCGGAGGCCGGTGAGCCGCTCGAACGCCTCGTTCACCTGCAGGAACCGGTAGTCGATCGGGCGGCCGGCCCCGTCGAGGAGGATCTCGTGGACCGCGAAGCCCTCCGACATGTGATCGAAGAGCTCGCGCAGGCTCCGCTCGGCCTGGAAGCGGTCGGTCACGTCGCGGTTGCTGGCCCGGCGCCCCAGGAACCGGCCCGCGGGGTCGACGACCGGGCGGCACCGGTGGTTCAGCCACCGCTCCTCGCCGGCCGCGGTGCGGATCCGGAAGTCGATCTCGCACTCCGGCTCGACGCCGCCGACCCCGTCGAGGTGCCCCGCGAGCATCGCCGCGTCGTCCGGGTGCGCGATGTCGAGGTGGAGCCGCGGGTTGGCCAGGAATGCCGCCGCGGGGTGGCCGGTGATCCGCTCGCACGACGGCGAGCAGTAGACGAGGGAGCCGTCCGGCGCGTGCCAGGTCTCCCAGTCCTGGGTGTAGTCGGCGACGATGCGGTACTTCTCCTCGCTCCGCGCCAGCCGCTCCTCGAGCTCCCGCCGTCCGGTGACGTCGACGCCCGTGCTGATCCCCGCGGTGACGGCGCCGGTGGCGTCCCGGACCACGGCGTTCCTCCAGAGGAGCCGGCGGCGCGCGCCGCCGGCAGCCAGCACGTCGTTCTCGTGCGTCCCGTGCAGCGCGAGCTCCCCGCGCATGACCGCCGCGAAGACCCGGCGGGTCTCCTCCCGCTGCTCCTCCGGGACGAACCGGAACCAGTCGGTGCCGATGACCTCGGCCGGGTCCACGCCGAGCAGCTCCCCGCCCGCCGGGTTGAGCTCCGTGATGCGCCCCTCGCGGTCGATGACCACGACCAGTGCCGGATTCGACTCCAGGTAGAGCTTGAAGCGGTCGCTCGCTTCACCGCCGCGCATCGTGCCGAGACCTCTCGCCGACGCCGGAGCCCCCCTCCGTCCGTGCCGTCCGCGAATCCTCCCTCCTCCGCGGCAGGGGGCGCAAGCGAATGGGGCGCGGAACGCCCCGATCAGGGCTCGATTCCCGCGTCGACGATCGTCGGCGCGAGCACCCGCTGGAGCTCCCGCGGATCGATCCCCACGAGGAACCCGCGCGAGCCGCCGTTCACGTAGATGAGCGGCAGCTCCAGGATGCTCCGCTCCACGCAGATCGGCATCCTCTTCCGGGTGCCGAAGGGGCTCGTGCCGCCCACCTGGTAGCCGCTGTGCCGGTTCGCCACCTCGGGACGGCAGATCTGCACGCTCCGGCGCCCGAGCTGCCGGGCGAGCGACTTCGTCGAGACCTCCCGGTCCCCGTGCATGAGGACCACGAGCGGCGCCCCCTGGTCGTCCTCCATGACGAGCGTCTTCACCACCGCGTGCTCGTCGACGCCCAGCTCCCGGGAGGAGACGGCCGTGCCGCCCTTCTCCTCGTACCGGTAGAGGTGCTCGGTGTAGGCCACGCCGTTCTCGCGGAGCATCCGGGTGGCGGCGGTGGAGGGTGCCTTGGCCATGGCGCGCGAGCCTAGTGCACGCCGCCCGTCCCCGCCACCGTCCGCTGGGCTAGCATGCGCGGCGCGGGCCAGGGCGGCCCGGGGAGGGTGGCGCGTGCGCTGGTTCGTCCGCGGGGACGTGGATGGCTTCTTCGGGCTGGCCCTCGACAACCTGGTCCAGCTGCTCGTCATCGACGCGCTCTGCCGCCACGCGCTCGGCTTCCCGGAGTCGCTCGTGCGCGGGACGATCCTGCCCGGCGCGGCCCTCTCCGTGCTGGTCGGGAACCTCTACTACGCGTGGCAGGCGATGCGCCTCGCCCGCGCCACCGGGCGCACGGACGTGACCGCGCTCCCCTTCGGCATCAACACCGTCTCCCTCTTCGCCTTCGTCTTCCTCGTCATGCTGCCGGCCAAGCTCGCGGCGCAGGCGGCCGGCGCTCCCGACCCGGCCCGCGTGGCCTGGCAGGCCGGGCTCGTGGCCTGCCTGGCGGCGGGGGTGATCGAGCTCGCCGGCGCGCTGGTCGCCGACCGCATCCGCCGCGCCACCCCCCGGGCGGCGCTCCTCTCCACGCTCGCCGGCATCGCGCTCGGCTTCATCTCGCTCGGCTTCCTCCTCCGCGCCTTCGCCCGGCCGCTGGTGGGCTTCGCCACGCTCGGCGTGGTCCTCCTCACGTACTTCGGCCAGGTCCGCTTCCGCGGGCGGCTCCCCGGCGGGCTCGTCGCGGTGGTCCTGGGGACGTTCCTCGCCTGGGTCACCGGCATCGCGCCGGTGGGGGCGCCTCCGGCGGCGGCCGGAGCCTGGTCGCCCCCCTCGTCGGCCCTGGGCGCCCTGCTCGAGGCGCTGCGCGGCGGCCACATCGCCACCTACCTGTCGGTCATCCTGCCGATGGGGCTCTTCGGCCTCGTGGGATCGCTCCAGAACGTGGAGTCGGCGGAGGCGGCCGGCGATCCCTACCCCACCCTCCCCTCGCTCACCGTGAACGGGGTCTCGACCGTGGTGGCCGCGGCGCTCGGCTCCTGCTTCCCCACCACCCTCTACATCGGCCACCCGGGCTGGAAGGCGCTGGGCGCGCGGGCCGGCTACTCGGTGCTGAACGGCGTCTTCGTCACCGTGGTCGCGCTCACCGGCACGCTCTCCTGGATCGCCTGGGCGGTCCCCGTGGACGCCGGGCTCGCCATCGTGGTCTGGATCGGCGTCGTCATCTCGGCGCAGGCCTTCCAGGCCGTGCCGCGCGCCCACGCGCCGGCGGTGGTCATGGGGCTGCTCCCGGGGATCGCCGCCTGGGGCGTGCTCATGGCGAAGGCCGGGCTCCGGGCCGGCGGGGTGGGCACGCCAGGGGGCCCACCGCTCACCGACGGCGTGCTCGACGCCTTCCTGGCCTCGGACGTCTGGATGCGGGGCGGCTTCTCCCTCGACCAGGGCTTCATCTTCACCGCCATGATCCTGTCGGCGGCGACGGTGGCCATCGTCGAGCGCCGCTTCCGGGTGGCGGCGGCCTGGTTCGGCGTGGGGGCGCTGCTCTCGGCGACCGGCCTCGTCCACTCCTGGCGGCTCACGCCGCAGGACGCGGTGATGAGCCTGCGCCCGGAGTGGGGGTTCGCGGCCGGGTACGCCTTCGTGGCGGCGCTGCTCGTGGCGGCGCCCTGGGTGACCGAGCCGGAGGAGGCGCCCCACGGGTGAGGCGGCCGGCTACTTCGACTCCACCGGCGCGAAGAAGCTGACCCCGCGCACGTTCTCCTGGACGTGGAGGGGGTGCTGGATGGGCGGGAAGGCCCGCTGCTCGCAGTCGGTCCGCTCGCAGAGCCGGCAGGTGAGCCCCACCGGCACCACCGCCTCGCGGCTCTCCAGGTCCATGCCGTCGGCGTAGACCATCTTGCGGGCGTGGCTCACCTCGCACCCGATGGCGATGGCGAGCGGGGTGCGCGGCGCGTGGTACCCACCCCCCTCCTTGTTCACCGACCGTGCGATCCAGAAGTAGGTGGTGCCGTCGGGCATCTGGGAGAGCTGGGTGCGGATCATCCCCGGCGTGAGGAAGGCCTGGAAGACGTTCCAGCGCGGGCAGGCGCCGGAGAACCGGGCGAAGCGCAGGCCCGACGCGCTGAAGCGCTTGGAGATGTTCCCGGCCACGTCCACCCGCACGAAGTGCATGGGGATGCCCTCCGCGCCGGGCCGCCGCAGCGTGGTGAGGCGGTGGCACACCTGCTCGTAGCTGGTGCGGAACCGGTGCCCGAGCAGGTCGATGTCGTAGCGCTCCTGGCGCGCCGCCTCCAGGAACGGCCCGTAGGGCATGAGCACCGCCGACGCGAAGTAGTTGGCGAGCAGCACCCGCGCGAGCGCCCGGGCCGAGTCGGACGTGAGCATGGGGTCGGAGGCGTGCCGGTCGAGCACCTCCTGCTGCGTCTCGAGCCCGATCTGGTAGGCGAGGTGGAAGTTGCGCGAACCGCGGCGCAGCACCTCGGAGAGGTAGAGCACCCGACGCTCCGGGTCGAAGCGCCGGATGGCGTCCCCCATCTCGGCGCTGCGCTCGATGCGCACGTCGATGCCGTGCACCTCCTCGAGGTGGCGCTCGAGCCCCTGCTGCAGGTCGTCGCCGCCCAGGCGGTGCTCGCGGAGCAGCGTCTCCGCGCCCTCCTCCAGCTCGGGGAAGTGGTTGGAGTGGCGCTGGATGAGGTCGGAGACCTCCTCGGTGGGCATCCGGGAGGCGTCCACCCCGGTCATGTCGCTGCGGCCGGAGATCTTGATCGCCAGGTTGTCGGCCGCCTCCCGGGCCTCGCGGAACGCGTGGTAGAGCTTGAGGATGCCGCGCGAGGCGGTGGGCGCGTGCGCGGCGAGGTCCCTCACCTCGGCGGTGGTGACGTCCTCGTGCTCGAACATGGGGTCGCCGAAGACCTCCATGAGGTCGGCCACCGTGCGGGCGTCCTGCTCGGTGGAGAGCGCCTTCAGGTCGAGCTCGAAGATCTCTGCGATCTTGATGAGCAGCGGTGCCGGCATGGCCCGGCGGTTGTGCTCGATGAGGTTCAGGTAGGAGGGCGAGATCCCGAGCCGCTCGGCGAGCTGGACCTGGCTGATGCCCTTCTGCCGGCGGAGCGCGCGGA
Source organism: Anaeromyxobacteraceae bacterium (assembly GCA_035429785.1). Lineage (GTDB taxonomy): Bacteria > Myxococcota > Myxococcia > Myxococcales > Anaeromyxobacteraceae > CAIOAK01. Next base: position 3,209 of record DAOMFN010000007.1, on the reverse strand, counting down.
CCTTGGCGCCGAGGAGGGAGCCGTCGCGGGACATGTTCTCGCGAGGCTACGCGCCCCGTGAGCGAATTTTCAAGGATTTACTTTGCGGATTGACGGATTCACAGCCCGCCGACCCACGCGTCGAAACCCCGGTCGACGTCCTCCTGCCCCATCCCGAGCTCGCGCCGGGCCGCCGCCTCGAACGGCTCGCCGGCGAGCGTGGCACGGACCGCGGCGAGGAGGCGGTCGCGCCCCACCTTCCCCTCCAGCCAGACCACCGCCGACCAGGACGCGAGGTAGCCCGTCCGGGAGAGCTCCCCGTCCGCGGGCAGCGGCAGGAGCTGCCTCCGCTCCCGGGCCTGCCGGAGCTCCGCCACCTGGTCCGCCGCAGGGCGCGCGACCCCGCGCCGTTGCCAGGAGAGCCGCTCGCAGAGCCCCTCGTCGAGCCAGCGGGGCAGGCGGCGGGCCGTGCCCCGCGCGTCGAGCGCGGCGTGGCAGAGCTCGTGGACCACGGTGGCGGCGATCCGATCGTCGAGCCGGGCGTCGCCGTTCACGTGGATGACGTCCCCCTCGAAGCGCGCCCGGTCGATCCGGGCCGCCTCGGCGCCGAAGCGCCGCTCGAACCCTGCCCGGGAGTGGACCTGCACGGAGACGCGGGGATCCGGCTCCATGCCCAGGCCGGCCACCACCCGGGCCCGGGCGTCGCGCACCACCTCCCGGAGCTGGGCCTCGAAGGCCTGCTGGCCTCCCGGGGGCGCGAGCTCGGGGTCGAAGGAGACCGCGATCCCGTCGGCCCGGGCCGGCCCGGCGAGGAGCAGCGATGCCGCGAGGGCGGGCAGGATCCTCACGGCGAGAGCGGGACCACGGTGACGCCCCAGGCGCCGCCCGGGACGTAGGCCACGCCCGCCTCCACCACCACGTCCCAGGCGAAGCCCTGCGTGGGAGCCGACCGCTCCAGCCGGGGAGCGCCCGGCGCGTCGAGCCCCAGGACGAGCAGCGAGGAGCCGGCCTGGGTGCTGGCGGCGACGAAGAGCTTCCCGCCGGTGGCGGCCACGGGCCAGGCCCAGGAGACGTCGAGCCGCTGGGTCGATTCGAGGCGCATCGCGCCGAGGTCGATCGCGGCGAGGCGGGTGGAGGAGCCCGAGCCGCCCCACTCCTGCGTCACCGCCCAGGCGTGGCCGGCGCCGGTCACCGCGCCGGTGAGCCACCCCGGGAGCGACACGGTCCCGGCGAGGCGCGCCGTTCCACGCTCGGTGAGGTCGAGGGCGTGGACGCGGGAGGAGGCCACGCCGGAGGCGTCGTCCCAGCGCGTCTCCAGCGTGTGGATGCGGGTGGGGGAGGCCGCGCCGAGGAAGGCCCCCGGCACGTTCACCTTGGGCAGCAGCCGCGGCCGGTCGGGATCGGTGGCGTCGATGCGGTCGAGGTAGAAGCGGACCCGGTCGCGGGCGTCCGAGGTCCACTCGTGGTGCGTGACCCAGAGGAGCCCCGCCTCCGCCCGGAGTCCCCAGGACCAGCCCGAGGCCGGGAGCACCACCCGGGCGGCCCGCCGCGGCGCGTCCGGGTCGGAGAGGTCGAAGAGCGCCACCGCGTCCTCCGCCGCCCACGGGCCGCCCCCGGGAGCGAAGGCCGGGAGGCCGGTGGCGACCGGACCGTACCAGGAGCGGTGCACCGCGAGCACGTTCCCGGAGAGCGCCGCCTCGTCGCCCGTGCCCAGCCAGCCGCCGCCGCTCCAGCCCGGGGCCTCGGCGGGATCCAGCTCGAGGCGCCCGCGCCGGACCGGCCGGAGCGGGTCGGAGAGGTCGACCGCCTCTAGCCACGCCTTCCCCTGGGTGAAGTCGTGCGAGAGGAGCCAGGCCACCTCCCCCACGCGGAAGAGGCGGGCCTGCGGGGCCGCGAGCTCCAGCCGGGCGAGCGGGACGGCCGCGTCGGGATCGGATGCCGGGACGACGACCAGCGCCCCGTCGCCCCGCCACCAGTCCCCGCACAGCTCGACGGCGCTCCCGCCGAAGAAGGCGATGGCGTTCACGGAGCGGGCGAGGTCGAGCGAGGCCCGCTCCACCGGGGCGTCCCGGTCGGCGGCGTCGATGACCTGGAGCCGCTCGTCGGACAGCGCCGCGATCCAGCCGGCGCGCCCGGGAACCGGGAAGGCCCGGGAGACCGCGCCGGCGTGGGGGACGAGGGCCCGCAGGGCGAGCGTGCCGGCGGCGAGGTCGAAGTCCACGAGCTGGACGCCGCCGGTCCAGCGCCAGGTGGCCGGGTCCCAGCCCTGCCAGGGCACGAGCGCGAGCCCCTCCGCGTCGAGGATGCGGAAGGCCTTGCGCAGGTCGTCCTGCGTGGCCCCGACCCCGCCCGACCCGCCACCCACGAGGACGCGTGCCCGGAGCGCCGGCACGGCCGGGTCGGCGACGTCGACGAGCGAGACCGCGAGCTGCCAGGGCTGGCCGCCCTCGTTCGTGTGGCCGAGGGCGAGCAGCCGGTCGCCGCGGGGCTCCACGAACTCGATCTGGCCGGGCATGTGAAGCTGGCCGGCGAGCACCGGCCGCGCCGGGTCGCTCGCGTCGACCACCCAGAGCGGATCCACGCGCTCGGCGGTGACCGCGTAGACCCGCGCCCCGTCGAACCGGGCGGCGGTGAGGGTCTCCGGGATCACGATGTCGAGCCGGCCGAGCGGCGTCGCCTCGTCCACGGAGGCCGACGCCCAGGTCCGGAGCGTCGCGCCGCCGTTCCAGCCGTTCTGGAGCACGGCGCGGAAGACCCCGCCGTCCTGGTCGAGCCCCCAGCGATCGGCGATGCGCCCGGCGACCTCGAAGCTGGCCCCGGTGCGCAGGGCGCCCGCGGGATCGGACACGTCCACGAAGGTGAAGCGGGTGGTCTCTCCGGACGGGCCGAAGCCCGACTGGGCGAGGGCGATGCGCTCGGCCGTCACGTGGGCGTGGGCGTCCCAGCCGGTGGCGGGGAGCTCCACGCGGGCCACCGCGCGGGGGGAGCGCGGGTCGGCGACGTCGAAGCTCGCCACGTAGGCGAGGTCGCCGGTGGACCCGCCCGAGGCCACAGGGAGGCCTCCCGGGGTGGGCAGCACGTCCTGCCACGACCACTTCCGGGAGACGACGTAGAGCACGTCGCCCACGAGGCGCGTCTCCTGCACCGACCCGGCCACGTCGAGCCGGGAGAGGACGGCCGGAGCGTCGGGGCGCGTGACGTCCACCGCCCAGAGCTGCGAGCCCGCGACC
>DAOMFN010000006.1:0-16128 GCA_035429785.1 Anaeromyxobacteraceae bacterium | reverse complement strand
TCCGGTTCCGCGACGTCAGCAGCGGATTCAAGATCGCCCGGCGCGGCGTCCTCGTGAAGGACGGGACGCCGGGATGGGACCTCGCCCGGCTCGGGCTCGCGCCGCTGCCCTCGCGCCGCGGGGCGCACCGGCTCTACGCCTGGCTGGACGCCTCCGCGCCCTGAGACGCCTCGCGCCGCGGGGCCACGAGCGCCTCGCGGAGCACGTCGTCCATGTGGTCCATGAGCTGGACCGACATCGCCTCGCGCACCTTGCGCGGCACCTCGCGCAGGTCCTTCTCGCACTCCCGCGGGAGCAGGATGGTCTTGATGCCGCCGCGGTGGGCGGCGAGCACCTTCTCCTTGATGCCCCCCACCGGCAGGATGCGCCCGCGCAGCGTGATCTCGCCGGTCATGGCGATGTCCTTGCGCACCGGCACGCGCGTGAGCGCCGAGACGAGCGCGGTCGCCATGGTGATGCCGGCCGACGGGCCGTCCTTGGGGATGGCGCCCTCGGGCACGTGGACGTGGATGTCCACCTGCTCGAGGAAGCGCTTCTCGAGCCCCAGCACGTCGGCCCGGCTGCGCACGTAGCTCATGGCCGCCTGGGCCGACTCCTGCATGACCTCGCCCAGCTTGCCGGTGATGGTGAGCTTGCCCTTGCCGGGCATCACCGTGGCCTCGATGGTGAGGAGCTCGCCGCCGAGCTCGGTCCAGGCGAGGCCCGTGGCCACGCCCACCTGGTCGGCGACCTCGGCGGTGCCGTGCCGGAAGCGGGGCGGGCCGAGCAGCTTCTGCACGCGCCGCTCGCCGATGACGTACCGCTTGCCCTTCCCCTCCCGCAGCACCTCGCGGGCGGTCTTGCGGAGCAGGCTCGCGATCTCCCGTTCCAGGTTCCGGACCCCGGCCTCCTTCGTGTAGCGGTGGATGAGGAGCCGGAGCGCCTCCTTCTTCACCTCCACCGGGACGTCGGCGAGGCCGTTCGCCTCCTTCTGGCGCGGCACGAGGTAGCGGGTGGCGATGGAGAGCTTCTCCTGGTCGGTGTAGCCGGCCAGCCGGATGATCTCCATGCGGTCCTGCAGCGGCGCGGGGATCCCCGACATCGTGTTCGCGGTGCACACGAAGAGGACCTTGGAGAGGTCGTAGTCGAGGTCGAGGTAGTGGTCGGCGAAGGCCGCGTTCTGCTCCGGGTCGAGGACCTCGAGGAGCGCCGCCGACGGGTCGCCGCGGAAGTCGGTGGACATCTTGTCCACCTCGTCGAGGAGCACGACGGGGTTCGACGAGCCGGCCTTCTTGATCGACTGGACGATCTTGCCCGGCATGGCCCCGATGTACGTGCGCCGGTGGCCGCGGATCTCCGCCTCGTCGCGCACGCCGCCCAGGCTGATGCGGACGAAGCGGCGGCCCATGGCGCGGGCGATGCTGCGGGCGAGCGAGGTCTTGCCCACGCCCGGGGGACCGACGAGGCACAGGATGGGCCCCTTGATGCGCGAGACCAGCGCCTGCACCGCCAGGTACTCGAGGATGCGCTCCTTCACCTTGCGCAGCCCGTGGTGGTCCTCGTCGAGCACCTTCTCGGCCTCGGCGAGGTCGAGCTTGTCCTCGGTGACCTCGGCCCAGGGGAGCGAGAGGATCCAGTCGATGTAGTTGCGGACGACGGTGGCCTCGGCGCTCATCGGGCTCATCATCTTGAGCTTCTTCAGCTCCTTGCGCGCCCGGACCGTGGCCTCCTTCGACATCCGCTTGTCGCGGATCTTCTCCTCGAGCTCCTGGATCTCGTTCTTGAACTCGTCCCGCTCGCCGAGCTCCTTCTGGATCGCCTGCATCTGCTCGTTGAGGTAGTACTCCTTCTGCGACTTCTCCATCTGCTTCTTCACGCGGGTGCGGATCTTGCGCTCCACCTGCAGGATCTCGATCTCCCCCTGCATGAGCTCGAAGAGCTTCTCGAGCCGCGCGCGCGGCGAGGCAGTCTCCAGGATCGACTGCTTGTCCTGCAGCTTGAGGGACAGGTGGGCGACGATCGTGTCGGCGAGCCGCCCCGGCTCCTCGATGGTGGCCACGCTGGCGAGCATCTCGGGCGGGATGCGCTTGTTCAGCTTCACGTAGGCCTCGAAGGTGGTCTGCACCTGCCGGAGCAGGGCCTCGAGCTCCACGTCCCGGTCGATCCCCTCGTCGAGCTCCTCCACCCGGACCTCGTAGAGCTTCTCCCGCGAGACGAGCTCCTCGAGGCGCACCCGCTGCTTCCCCTCGACGAGCGCCTTCACGGTGCCGTCGGGGAGGCGGAGCAGCTGGATGATGGTGGCGAGGGTGCCCACCGGGAAGAGGTCGTCGAAGGCGGGCTCGTTCGTCTTGGCCTTCTTCTGGGCGGCCAGCACGACGAGCTTGTCCTTCCCCATGGCCTCGTCGAGCGCGGCGATGGACTTCTCGCGCCCCACGAAGAGGGGGACCACCATGTGCGGGAAGACGATGATGTCCCGGAGCGGGAGCAGCGGCAGGACGCGGGCGCGGCGGGTGGGGTTCCCGGCGTCGCCCTTCGAGAAGATGGACACGGCAGCCTCCGAACCCCCTTCTTACCACCGCTCCCGGGGCCGCACAGGTTCCCGGATCGACCGGGATCGCGGGACAGGCCAGCCTTGTGCCCTCGAACGGGGCGGGCTAGAAGGGCGCCAAGTGTCCACTTTCCGGGAGATCGCCGCGCTGCTGCGGGACGCGGAGCGCGGGCGCGGGACGCGCATCCCCACCCCGTTCGGGCCGCGACTCCTCCACTACGCCGACCTCACCGCCACCGGCCGGCACCTGGACCCGGTGGAGCGCTTCGTGGACGCGCTCCGGCCGGTCTACGCCAACACCCACACCGCCGTCGCCACCACCGGCCGGGTGATGAACGGGCTCCGCGAGGAGGCCCGCGCCGCCGTGGCACGGTCGGTGAACGCCGGGCCGGAGGACGTGGTCCTCTTCACGGGCAGCGGCGCCACCGCGGCGGTGAACAAGCTCGTGGGGCTCCTCGGCCTGCGCATCCCCGAGCCGCTCGAGCGGGAGTTCCGGCTCTCCGAGCGGGTCCCGGCGGACCGGCGGCCGGTCATCCTGGTGGGCCCGTACGAGCACCACTCCAACGTGCTCCCCTGGATGGAGTCGGTGGCCGACGTGGAGGAGGTGGCCCTCGACCTCCGCGGCGCCATCGACCTCGCCGACCTCCGGCGAAGGGCCCGGGCGGCGCGCGGGCGCCCGCTCGTGGCCGGGGCCTTCTCGGCCGCCTCCAACGTGGACGGCCTCCTCACCGACGTGGCCGCGGTGGCCCGGGTGCTCCACGAGGAGGGGGCGCTCGCCTTCGCGGACTACGCCGCCGGCGGACCGTACCTGCCCATCGACATGCACCCGGCCGACCCGCTCGCGCGGCTCGACGCGGTCTTCGTCTCCACCCACAAGTTCCTGGGCGGGCCGGAGGGCTCTGGCGTGCTGGTGGCCCACCGCGACCTCTTCCGGACGCGCACGCCCGAGCGCCCGGGCGGCGGCACGGTGGACTACGTCTCCGGCTGCCGGCACGACCAGGTCGACTACGTGCGCACGCTCTCCGAGCGCGAGGAGGGCGGCACGCCCGGCATCCTGGGCGACGTCCGGGCCGGCATCGCCTTCGCCCTGAAGGACCACGTGGGGGCCGAGGCCATCCTCGACCACGACGTGGCGATGGCCCGCGACGCGGTGGCCCGGCTGGACGCCCATCCGCGCATCCGGGTGTACGGCCCGCTCGACGCGGACCGGCTCCCGATCCTCTCCTTCAACGTGGACGGCCTGCACCACGACCTCGTCTCGGCGCTCCTCGACCACCTCTTCGGCATCCAGAACCGGGCCGGCTGCTCCTGCGCCGGTCCGTACGGGCACCGGCTCCTCGGCATCTCCCCGGAGGTGTCCGAGCGCTACCGGAAGCTCATCGCCGCCGGCGTGGTGGGCGCGAAGCCGGGTTGGGTCCGGGTGTCGTTGCCCTGGTACGCCGCGCCCGAGGACGTGGAGTTCACCCTGCGTGCCGTCGAGTTCGTCGCCGACCGCGGCGACGCCTTCGTGCCCCTCTACCGGCTCGACTGGCGGGACGGCGTGTGGCGCCACCGGGACGCCGAGGTGGAGCGCCCGTCGCCGCTCCGGCTCGACGCCGCGGCCATCCTGGCCGGGACGCCGCCCGAGCCCCCTCCCCCGTCGGACGCCGAGCGGCAGGCCGAGCGGGAGCGCTACCTCGCCGAGGCGGTGCGGATGGCGGACGCGCTCGACGAGCGCTGGCGGCGGGAGCCGCCCGGGTGGAACCGGCCGACGGGGAACGACGAGGTCGACGAGCTCTGCTGGTTCCGCTACGTGGAGACGGTGGGGCTGTAGCCCGCTACGCGCTCTCCTGCTCCTTGCGGAGCACGACGATCGGCTGCTCCTTCTTCTCGATGACGTCCTCGGAGATGACGATCTCCTGGACGTTCCGGCGGCTCGGCACGTCGTACATGATGTCGAGCATCGCCCCCTCGACGATGGAGCGCAGCCCGCGGGCGCCGGCCTTGTTCTTCACCGCCGCGCGCGCGATGGCCTTGAGCGAGCCGTCGGTGAACTTGAGCGCCACGCCGTCCATCTCGAGGAGCTTGCGGTACTGCTTCACGAGCGCGTTGCGCGGCCGGGTGAGGATCTCCACCAGCGCCGCCTCGTCGAGCTCCTCGAGCGCGGTGACCACGGGGAGCCGGCCCACGAACTCGGGGATCATCCCGAACTTGAGGAGGTCCTCGGGCTCCACCAGCGCGAGCAGCTCGCCGACGTTGCGCTCCTCCTTCTTCTTCGCGTCGCTGCCGAATCCCAGGCTGCGCCCGCCCAGCCGCCGCTCGATGACCCCCTCGAGCCCGCAGAAGGCGCCGCCGCAGATGAAGAGGATGTTCGTCGTGTCGACCTGCAGGAACTCCTGCTGCGGGTGCTTGCGGCCGCCCTTCGGGGGCACGTTGGCGACCGTGCCCTCGATGAGCTTGAGCAGCGCCTGCTGCACGCCCTCGCCGGAGACGTCCCGGGTGATGCTCGGGTTCTCGCTCTTGCGGGCGATCTTGTCGATCTCGTCGATGTAGACGATGCCCTTCTGGGCCCGCTCGATGTCGTGGTCGGCGGCCTGCAGGAGGTTGACGATGATGTTCTCGACGTCCTCGCCCACGTAGCCGGCCTCGGTGAGGGTGGTGGCGTCGGCGATGGTGAAGGGGACGTTGAGGATGCGGGCGAGCGTCTGGGCCAGCAGCGTCTTGCCCGAGCCGGTGGGGCCGAGGAGCAGGATGTTCGACTTCTGCAGCTCGACGTCGTCGGTCTCCAGCCGCGTCTCGATGCGCTTGTAGTGGTTGTGGACGGCGACGGCGAGCGTCTTCTTGGCCCGCTCCTGGCCGATGACGTACTCGTCGAGGATGGTCTTGATCTCGGACGGACGCGGGATGCGCAGCTTCGGGTCCCGCTTCTCCTCGCCGGCGATCTCCTCGGCGATGATGTCGTTGCAGAGGCCGATGCACTCGTCGCAGATGTAGACCGTGGGCCCGGCGATGAGCTTCTTCACCTCCTTCTGCGACTTCCCGCAGAAGGAGCAGCACAGGGTCTCGCGCTTTTCCGGTCCGGCCATCTCCTGATCCTAGCGCTACTTCGGCTCCGCCGCCTTCTTCGTGACGATCACCTGGTCGATGAGGCCGTAGTCCCTGGCCTCCTCGGGGGACATGAAGTAGTCGCGGTCGGTGTCCCGGGAGATGCGGTCGCCGGGCTGGCCGGTGTGGCGGGCCAGGATCTCGTCGAGGGTCTTCTTGAGCCGCAGCGCCTCGCGTGCCTGGATCTCGATGTCGCTGGCCTGGCCGGAGAACCCGCCGGAGAGCTGGTGGATCATGATGCGGGCGTTGGGCACGGCGAAGCGCTTGCCCTTCGCGCCGGCGGCGAGCAGCACGGCGCCCATGCTGGCCGCCTGCCCCAGGCAGATGGTGGACACCGGGGGCTTCACGTACTGCATCGTGTCGTAGATGGCGAGGCCGGCGGTGACCGAGCCGCCCGGGCTGTTGATGTAGATGGAGACGTCCTTCTCCGGGTCCTCCGACTCGAGGAAGAGGAGCTGGGCGGTGACGATGTTGGCGACGTCGTCGTCGATGGCCGTCCCGATGAAGACGATGCGGTCCTTGAGGAGCCGCGAGTAGATGTCGTACGAGCGCTCGCCCCGGTGGGTCTGCTCGACGACGTAGGGCATCGGGATGTAGGGCATCGATCCTCCGCGGCGCGCGACGGCGCGCCCCTCTCTCAGGTGAAGTTAGCGTGCGCCGCGAGCAGCGCAACGACCTTGTCCTCGCGGATGTGCTGGCGGAGCGCCTGCAGCCCGTCCCCCTTGGGCTGGATGCGCGAGAGCGGCACGCCCATCTCGTCGGCGCGGCGCTGGAGCTCGTCCTGCTCGTCCTGGGCCGACACCTCGACCTTCTCGGCCTCGGCGATGGCCTCGAGGAGCAGCGCGGCGCGAACCGTGAGCAGCGCCTGCTCGCGGAGGTCGGTGCGGATGCGGGCCACGTCGAGCTCGAGCCGGCGCAGGTCGATGCCCTGGCGGGCCAGCCGCTGCGCCGTCTGCTCCATCATCGCGTCGATGGTCCGCTCGACGAGCGCCTGCGGGACCTCGAAGTCGTTCCGGTCGAGCGCGGCCTTCACGAGCGCGTCGCGCTGCTCGGCCTCGACGCGCCGCTTCTCGCGCCGCTCGATGTCGTGCCGGACGCGGTCGCGGAGCGCGGCGAGCGTCTCCACCCCCTCGATGCCCACCTCCTTCGCGAAGGCGTCGTCGAGGGACGGGACCTTCTGGGTGCGCAGGGACTGGAGGGTGATGGCGAATCGCCCCTGCTTGCCGGCCAGCGCCGGGTCGCGGAAGTCGGCCGGGAAGGGCTGCTCGGTCTCGAACGCGTCGCCGACCTTGCGCCCCTGCAGGACGATCATCTCCCCGGCGAAGAAGTTGCCGTCCTTCACCTGGACGAGCGCGCCCTTCGACGCGCCACCCTCGAAGGGCTTGCCGTCCACGGAGCCCTCGTAGTCGATGACCGCCCAGTCGCCGGCCTCGGCGACGTCGCGCCCCTCGACCGGGACCATCTCGGCGAACGACTGGCGGAGCCGCTCGATCTCGGCCTCCACGGTGGCGTCGGTGACCTCGGAGGTCTTCCGGGCGACGGTGAGGCCCCGGTAGTCCTTCGGGACCACCACCGGCTTCACCTCGACGCGGGCCGTGTACGAGAACGGCCGGTCGGCGGCGACGCCCCCCTCCCCGAGCTCCACCCGCGGAGCGGCGACCGCATCGAGCTTCTGCTCGCGCGACGCCTCGCCGAAGGTCCGCTGGACGAGTCGCTCGACGACGTCGGCCTCGACCTGCTCCTTGAAGTTGCGCTCCAGCACCGACCGCGGCGCCTTGCCGGGGCGGAAGCCGCGGAGCTTCACGCGGCGCCCGAGGCTGGCGTAGGCCCGGTCGATCTCCTTCGCCACCTCGGCGGGCTCGACCTCGACGACGACCTTCTTCTCCACGGGGGAGAGCTTCTCGACCTGGATCTTCATTCGGGGAATTCCTTCAAGCAGAACGGGGGCATAGACCTATGGCCGGGACGCCCCCGGGTCAAGGGAAATGGGCGGGGAGGGACTCGAACCCTCACGCCTTGCGGCACCGGATCCTAAGTCCGGCGCGTCTGCCAGTTCCGCCACCCGCCCGCAGACGGTCGGCAGACTACCCGATCCCGGCCGGTGCCGGACATTCAGGTCCGCGCGCAGGCCGGTGCCGGACATTCGCCGCCGGCCGGCGCCCGGGCCGGTGCCGGACGATCGAATCGGTGTAGAACCGACGGGTGGACGCCCCCCACGGACACCCACCCGAGGCCCCCTGCACCCCGGACTGCCCGCGCTGGAGCGAGTGGGCGCTCCACTTCTATTTCCTGCAGCGGCGCTGGGGGGAGATGCTGGAGGCCTGCCGGGCCGCCAAGGCCATCGAATGGGTGATGGTCGCCCCAGGGGTGGCCGGGGTCCAGCTGCCGAAGTACCTCATGGAGGAGCAGCTCATCCGGCTGAACCTGGTCGCCGGCCGCGACACCCCCGAGGTGTTCCTCGACGAGTGGGGCATCCGTTGCGAGCTGACGTTCCGCGGCATCCGGAGCGAGGTCGCGGTTCCCTGGGGCGCCATCGTCGCCGGGACCCTGCGACCTCCGGAACGGAAGCGTCCCCGGTTCGGCGTCATCCAGGGTGGAAAGAAGGACTAGGAGATGCAGCTCCTCGTCCTGCTGATCGGGGTGCTCGTCGGCTTCACCGGCGGCCTCTTCGGCAAGGGGGGGAGCGCGGTGGCGACGCCGCTCCTCCAGCTCGTCGGGGTGCCCGCCTTCTTCGCGGTCGCGTCCCCGCTTCCCGCCACGATTCCGGGCACGCTGGTGGCGAGCCTCGCCTACCTCCGCGCCGGGCTCTACGACCGGCAGGTGGTGCTCTGGAGCGTGGTCGTGGGCGTGCCGGCGACGATCCTCGGGAGCTGGTCGAGCGACCTCGTCGGCGGCCCGGCGCTGCTCCTCCTCAGCAACCTGCTCATCGCCGGGCTCGGCCTCTCCTTCCTGGTCCGTCCGACGGCCGCGCGCCCGGACCCGGCGCCGCTGTCGCCGGGCGCGAAGCGCTGGCTCTCCGCCGGCGTCGGCGCCGTCGTGGGATTCCTCGCCGGGCTGCTCGCGAACGCCGGCGGGTTCCTGCTCGCGCCGCTCTACGTCCGGGTGCTGCGCCTGCCGCTCAAGACCGCCTTCGCCTGCTCCCTCGTCTCGTCGGCGGTCCTCGCCGTCCCGGGCACGTTCGTCCACGTGCTGCTCGGCCACGTGTCCTGGCCGCTCGTGCTGGTCTTCGGGGCCGGCTCGATCCCGCTCGCCTACCTCGGCGCTCGCACCGCGGTGCGGATGAACGTCCGCGTGCTCGAGCCGCTCTTCGGCGTCGTGCTGCTCGGGATCGGGGCGGCGGGCGTCGCCGACGTCCAGGGGTGGTTGCGGATCCGCTGAGGTCCGCGTCCGGCGGCCTCCCCGAAAGACGAAGGCCTCCTGGGTTCTCCAGGAGGCCTTCGGGAGTCGCCTCGTCGGCGGCTGATGGTGAGCGCAGAAGGAATCGAACCTTCAACCTATGGATTAAGAGTCCATTGCTCTGCCAGTTGAGCTATGCGCCCGGAACTTCGGGATTCCTCGGATGGCTCTGGCGAAGGGCGGCGGATCTACCAGCCGCCCCAGGGGTTGTCAATGGCGCGCCCGGAGGGAATCGAACCCCCGACCTGCGGCTTCGAAGGCCGACGCTCTGTCCAACTGAGCTACGGGCGCGAGCGGCGGATTCGTCCCGCGGCTCGGGGAGAAAATGGGGTGAGTGATGGGGCTCGAACCCATGACCCCCGGATCCACAGTCCAGTGCTCTACCGATTGAGCTACACTCACCGTAAAATATCTTGCGCGCCCGGAGGGAGTCGAACCCCCGACCCGCGGCTTAGAAGGCCGCTGCTCTATCCAGCTGAGCTACGGGCGCAATTCGCCCCCGACCTCCGCGCTCCGGGATGCGAACGACGACCCCGGCCATCCGATTCGACTTTCAAAGAGTCGGGGCGGCCGGATTCGGACCGGCGACCTCCTGCGCCCAAGGCAGGCGCGCTACCAGGCTGCGCTACGCCCCGGAACCGTACTCCGACTGCATCGTCCGCCCCGGCCCGAGAGCGCCGTGTCTAGCGTCCCTCCGGGGTTTTGTCAAAGGGTGGCTGCGATCCGGCGCAGATCGGGGACGAGCCGGCGCAGGGCCTCGCCCCGGTGGGAGAGGGCGTCCTTCTCGGCCGGGGTGAGCTCGGCCATGCTCCGGCCCGCCGCACCGTCCGGGAGGAAGAGCGGGTCGTAGCCGAAGCCCCCCTCCCCCCGAGGCGCGTCGGCGAGCGTTCCCCTGCAGGAGCCCTCGGCCGTGGCCAGGATCGTCCCGTCCGGGGCCGCGAGCGCGACCACGGCCCGGTACTCCGCGCCGCGGTGCTCCGGGAAGACCCCCTGCAGCACCCGGAGCGCCTTCTCGTTGTTGGCCCGGTCGCGCTCCACGCCGGTGAGTCCCGGCCGCTCCTCCTCCGACCAGCGCGCGGAGCGGATCCCGGGCTGGCCCCAGAGCGCGTCGATGCAGAGGCCGGAGTCGTCGGCGAGGGCGTGCATCCCGGCCGCACGGGCGTACTCGCTGGCCTTCTTCGCGGCGTTGGCAGCGAACGTCGAGCCGTTCTCCTCGACGTCCGGCACCGGGGTTCCGAGGTCGTCGAGCGAGTGGACCCTCACCGGGAGCCCGGCCACGAGCCGGCGCAACTCCCTGAGCTTGCCCGGGTTTCGGGTGGCGAAGAGCAGGTTCACGGCGTCGCCAGCGCCTTCTCCTGGAGCCCCTTCAGCGTGGCGACTCCCGCCAGCGCCGCGTCGAGCATCTCGTCGAGGCGGCGTCGGCCGAACGCCTTGCCCTCGGCCGTGCCCTGCACCTCCACGAGCTCGAGGTCGCCGGTCGCGACCACGTTCAGGTCCACCTCGGCGGTGGAGTCCTCCTCGTACTCCAGGTCGAGGCGCACCTCGCCGTTCACGACGCCCACGCTCACCGCGGCGACGTGCCGGACGATCGGCGACCCCTTCACCGCGCCGGTCCGCTGCAGGCGACGGACCGCCAGCGCCAGGGCCACGAATCCCCCGGTGATGGCCGCCGTGCGGGTACCCCCGTCGGCCTGGATGACGTCGCAGTCGATGGTCAGGGTGCGCGGCCCGAGGGCCGACAGGTCGATGGAGGCGCGAAGGGCCCGGCCGATGAGCCGCTGGATCTCGAGGGTCCGGCCGCCCTGCTTGCCCCGGGCCGCCTCGCGAGGCATGCGCTCGTTCGTCGAGCGGGGCAGCATGCCGTACTCGGCGGTGACCCAGCCGGCGCCGGTGCCGAGGACGTGCGGCGGCACCCGGTTCTCCAGGCTGGCGGTGCAGAGCACGTGGGTGTCGCCGAACCGGGCCAGGCAGGACCCCTCGGCGTGCTTCGACGGGTTCACTTCGAGGGAAATCGGCCGGAGCTGGTCCGGCTTTCGTCCGTTGGCGCGCATGGGGCGCGCATCATAACCGCAGCGTCCGCGGACCGCACCGTCGGGACCGTCCACGGCGGACCGTCCGCGACGGACGGTCGGCAGCGGACAGGCCGGCCAGCGACCCCACGGTCACGGCGCGGTCGCGGTCGGCGTCGTCGCGGCGCCCGAGGCGCCCTTCCTCCAGGCCGCGACACCGGCCGCGATGGCTCCGGCGATGGCGTCCTGCCGGGACGACCGCGCCAGCTCCTTGCCCTCGACCGGGTGGGAGACGAATCCCAGCTCGACGAGCACCGCCGGCATCCGGGCGCCCGCGAGGACGTAGAACGGAGCCTGCTTCACGCCCCGGTCGGGAGCGCGGGCCCCCTTCACGACCGCCCCGTGGATCGCCTGGGCGAGGCGGGAGCTCTCGGACAGGTTCGCCTGGTCCTCGAGGTCCGCCAGGATCCCCCCCACCACGTCGGCCGGGTCGAGCTCCGGCTCCCCTGCCAGCCGGTCCGCGTTTTCCCGGGCGGCCACCGCCGTCGCCGACGCGTCGGTGGCGTCCGCGGAGAGGAAGTAGGTCTCGACCCCGCGGGCCCGGGTGCCGGACGTTCCCGGCGCGGAGTTCAGGTGGATGGAGATGAAGAGGTCGGCCTTCTCGGCATTGGCCACGGCGGCTCGGCGGGCCAGTTCCACCGACTCGTCGCCGGCACGGGTCAGGACGACCCGGGCCCCCTGTCGCTCGAGCCGCTTCCGGAGCAGGCGGGCGATCTGGAGGACGAGGTCCTTCTCGCGCCGCCCTTCGACCGTGATGGCGCCGTCCTTCTCCCCTCCGTGGCCGGGGTCGAGCACCACCACGAAGGCCGGCTGCTGGGGAGTCGCCCGGGCCGCGCTCCGCCCGGTGCCGGACGTCGGGGTTGCAGGCGTCGGGTTTCCCGGGGCCGGAGCCGCCAGCACGAGGAGCGCCGTGGCGAGGGGGAGGAGCACGCTCGCTATCCCTGGCGGACGGACGCCGATCCTTCCACCACGATGGCCGGACCATCGGCCGCGGCGCGGACCTCGCCCACCCGGGCCGCGGTCACCCCCCGGTCCGACAGCAGGCGCTGCACCGTCTCCAGCCGGTCGGGCCGGACCGCGGCGAGCAGCCCCCCGTTCGTCTGGGCGTCGGCGAGGACGATCCGGAGCGATGCGTCGATGCCCGGCCCGAACCGGACGTGGGGGCTGACCCACTCGAGGTTCGCGCGCGAGCCGCCGGGGACCACGTTTCGCCCCGCGAGCTCCAGGACGCCCGGCTGGAGGGGAACGGCGCCGGCATCGAGGTGCAGCTCGACGCGGGAGCCCTCGGCCATCTCCCAGGAGTGCCCGAGCAGGCCGAAGCCGGTGACGTCGGTGAGGGCGGAGACGGCCCCGCTGGCGGCGAGGACCTCCCCGGCGGCGCGGTTCAGCTCCGCCATCACCGCGGTGACGCCCGCGATCTGCTCGGGCGTGGCGATCTCGCGCTTGATGGCCGTCGTGAGGATGCCGGAGCCGAGCGGCTTCGTCAGCAGCAGCTGATCGCCCGGGCGGGCGCCGACGTTGCGCAGGACGCGGTCGGGATGGACGAGCCCGGTCACCGCCATGCCGTACTTCGGCTCGGGGTCGTCGATGCTGTGCCCTCCGAGCACCGGCGCTCCCGCGAGCGCCGCCGCCTCGGAGCCGCCCCGGAGGATCTCGGCGAGGATCTCGATGGGCAGCTGCTTCACGGGGAAGCCGACGATGTTGAGCGCGAAGAGCGGGCGCCCACCCATGGCCCACACGTCGGAGAAGGCGTTGGCCGCAGCGATCCGCCCGAACCAGTAGGGGTCGTCGACCACCGGCGTGAAGAAGTCGACGGTCTCGACGACCGCCTCGGTCGCGGACAGCTGGTACACGGCCGCGTCGTCGCGCGTCTCGTGTCCGACGAGAGCACGTGCGTCCTTCACGCTCGGCAGGTGGCGCAGGACCTGCGCCAGGTCCGCAGGGCGGATCTTGCAGGCTCAACCGGCGCCGTGCGAGAGCGCGGTGAGCCGGAAGGGCTTCGGCTCCATCGTCTCCTACCGAACCGGCGCGGCCGGCGGCGCGCCCGACGGATCGAGGCCGGCGAACTTGAGATACAGCTCCGCGCTGTGGTTCCCGGGCGAGATGCGGAGCACCTCGTTCCACTGGTCCGCGGCCTCGGAGGCCCTGCCGGCGGCGTAGAGGCAGAGGCCGAGGTTGAGCCGCCCGGGGACGAAGCTCGGGTTCTGGCGGACGACCTCCTCGTACTCGACGATGGCCTCGTCGCGCCGCCCGGAGTCGCGAAGCGCGCCCGCCAGGCGGGCGCGGATGTCGACGAAGGTCGGGCAGAGCGCGAGCGCCCGGCGCAGTTCGGCGATGGCCTCGGGATAGAGCCCGGACGCGAGGTAGACGTCGCCGATGTCGGCGTACATGTTGGCGAGCTTCCCGCGCCCGAACTGGTCGAGCTGTCCCGGGGCGGCGCCGGCGGTCCGGAGCGCCTGCTGGTAGGCCTCCTGGGCCTCCCGGTAGCGGCCGGTGTCGTTGTAGGTGATGGCCAGGTTGAGGGCGGCGTCGGTGTAGGCCGGGTTGAGGCGAAGCGCGGCCTCGAAGGCGCGCAGGGCCTTCTGGTACTGGCCCTGGTCGTGGAAGCAGACGCCGAGCATGTTGTACACGTCCGCGAACGTGGGGCTGCCCTCGACGACCTGGGTGAGGTACTGCTCCGCCCGCGCGTACTCGCGCCGGGCGTAGTGGAAGCGGCCGAGCGCCAGCTTCTCCTTGAGAACGTCGTCCATGGTCCTTCGCTCCCCTCCCACCCCGGTCGCCGCGATCCGCGCCGGCGAGTGTACCAAAGGGGGTTGGACGGGGCGACCGCGCGAACGCCCCACGGTCCTCGTCACAGGCCGGAGACGAAGAGCCAGCGCTCTCCCCGCCGCTCGAGTCGGTAGCGCGCACGGCGGTGCCGGACATCGCCTCCCTCCTCGACCTCGTAGTCCTCGCCCACCTCGGCCCCGTCGCGGTCGACGCGAATCTGCCAGCCCGTCACCTTGAGGTCGGGGCGGTGCCGGACGTTCTCCTGGCGAAGCTTCTCGACCAGTGCCGCCCGGTCGGTCGCGCCGTCCCGGTAGTCGTCGGCGGCGAGGGACGCGAGGGTCGCCGCGTCTCCCGCGCGAGCGGCGTCGAGCCGCCGGAAAAGGGTCCGCAGGACGGCCCTCAGGCGCGCGAACTGGTCGCCCTCGGCGCACCAGAGCGCGATCTTGCAGGGCTTCATGTGGAACTGCTCGCGGCCGACGTACGAGACCCGCGCCTCCTGGTCCCGCCAGACGGCCTTGCCCTCGGCGTCGAGCACCGCCACGACCGTGGCCCGGTTCCCCTCGACGTCCGGCACCACCTCGGCGTAGCGGACGGGAACGAGTTCCAGCGTCCCCCCGGCCTTCCACCCGTAGATGTCTTCGAGGTGGGCCCGCCCCTGGGCGGCGAGCGCCTGCTTGACCTGGGTCTCCGGGCTCTGCAGGGTCACCGCGGACCCGAAATCCTGGATCTCGGATCGCCAGTGCCACGCGGCGGCGGCCGTCGAGGCCGCGGCGAGGAGCGGGACGAGGTAGGGGGCTCCGGTCTTGGATCGAACCCGGCGCCGCCGCCGGAACTCACTTCCAGGGCGAGGGGGCGGGCTCGGGCTGTTTCCGGAGTTCGGCAAGCAACTTCTCCGCGCCGGCCCGCTGGGAGCTCGCCGGGTACTTCACGATGATCTGCTGGAGCACCTTCTGCGCCTTGAACCGCTCCGACAGCTTCACGTACATGTCGGCCAGCTGCCAGAGCGCCTCGGGCTCGCGGGTGCTCCCGGGGTAATCCTTGAGCAGCTTTTCCAGCCGGAAGGCGGCTCCCTGCCACTTCTCCCGCTTCTTGTTGAAGTCGAAGACGTACCAGTCGCGCTCGGCCAGGATGTCACGCGATTTCGCGAGCTTCTCCTTCGCGTCGGGGGCGTACTTCGAGTTCGGGAACTTCTCGACGAACTGCGCGAGCCCGTCCGACGCCTTCACGACCTGGGTCAGGTCGCGCTCGTAGACCGGCGGGAACAGGAAGAAATCGGTCGGGGCGTCGTTCCACCTCGAAAGGGCGGCGCGGTAGGCGGCGTAGTCGACCTCCGGACTGGACGGGTGGATCTTGACGAAGGTCTGGTAGGCCTCGGCTGCCTCGATGTACTTGCCCTGATCGTACCTGAGGTCGGCGAGCCGGAGCTCGGCCAGCGCTCCGTACTTCGAGTACGGGTACTTCGTGCGGACACGCTCGAGGAGCCTCTGGGCGTCACCGAAGTTCCGGTCCTCCAGTTCCGCCACGCCGACGGTGTAGTCCTCCTCGGCCTGGGACTCGTACTTCACCGCAGGCGCGCTCCTCGCGCATGCACCGAGCGCGAGGACGGCGACGAGGGGCCACATGATCGGGCGCCGGAAGGTCATCGGGGCGGGGAACATATCAGCGGTCCTCGCCCTCGTCCACGTGCACCCCGAGCGCGCGGGAAACGGCATTTCCCGAGAATCCGCGGGCCAGTAGGTAGCGGGCGAGCCTCGCGCGGGAGCGGTCGTCGAGGGCGGCGACGGGTCCCCGGGCCCGCCGGAGCGCCAACGTCCGGCACCGTGCCACCTCGGTATCCCCGATCGCGTCCCGCACGGCGCGAAGGGCGTCCGGACGAGGGATCCCGGCGGCGACGAGCCTCTGCTCGGCGAGCCTCGGCCCGAGCTTGCCGGCCTCGAGGAGCGCCCTCGCCCTGTCCCGGGCGAACGCGGCGTCATCGACGTACCCGAGGCCGCGCACCCAGGCGATGGTCTCCTCGGCAACCTCGGCGAAGCCGGCGCGTTGCAGGCGGTCCCGCAGCTGCGCTTCCGTGCGGGGCCGGGCGGCGAGCAGGCGCAACACACGCGCGCGAGCGCGAGACCGAATCGAACCTGGCCCGGTGCCGGACAATCGACGGGAAACGCCTAGAACCGCTCGATCTGGAAATCGTCCTCGGCCGCGGCGGCAGGCGGCTCCGCCGGTCTGGCAGCCACGCGCCCGATGGGCACCGCGGGACCGGCCGGGGCGGCGGGTGGCCGCGGCGCG
>DAOMFN010000005.1:0-17667 GCA_035429785.1 Anaeromyxobacteraceae bacterium | reverse complement strand
CGGCCCCGACGGCGAGTCGCGCCAGCCGGACCACGGCGTCGGCGGCGGGCCCGGCGAGGCCGATGCGGGAGAGCGCCGCGTCGGCCAGGCTGGTGAGCACGGTCACCGCCAGCACCTTGAGCCTCCCCGCCGCGCCCCGCACCGCGGCGCGGACCATCTCGTCGCCGCCCGAGGCGTGGACGGTGAGCAGCGAGGCCCCGCTCGAGGCGGCACTGCGTGCGGCCCCCTCCACGGTGTTGGGGATGTCGTGCAGCTTGAGGTCGAGGAACACCGGCCGCCCCAGGGACGCCGCGGCCCGCACCGCGGGCGGGCCGTCGGCCGCGAAGAGCTCCAGCCCGACCTTCAGCATGCCCACCTCGGGCGCGACGGCCCGGGCGAACGGCTCCGCCTCGCGCCAGCCGGGGAAGTCGAGGGCGGCGCAGATGCGCTCGCGGGCGGGTCGGGTCACGTGGCTCCCTCCTGCATGCGGGCCACCCGCTCGAGGACGCGCGCGGCGTCGGCGGGTGGCAGGCAGTTCTTCACCTCGAACAGCGCGAAGGCCAGGAACGACTCGAGGGCGTCGAGCGCCCGCGCGCGGGCCGCCGGCCCGGGCCGGGCCGACCCGTCCCCGACGTTCAGCAGGACCTGGGCCACGTCGATGTCGCCGTCGGCGCCGATGCGGACCCCCTCGAACACGGCCCGGCGCGCCGGCGGCAGCCGCTCGAAGAAGCTCTCCAGCCGGTGCCCGGCGTCTCGCTGGACCCGGGAGAGCTCCTCGTACACGTGCCGGATGATGCGGGCGTAGGCCTCGAAGGGGCCCCCGGAGGGAACCGGGTGGGCCGGCGCGGCGGCCGCCCGCGCCGGGGACGGACGCGGCGACTCCGCCTCCACCCAGCCGTCCCGCAGGAGCGCGGCGAGAGCGCGGGAGCCCTCGAAGACCCCGAGCCAGGAGTCGTCGAGCGCGCGGCGGACCGTCCGCTGGCCGTCGAGCGCCTCGAGGAGCCTCCTGCCCTGCGGGCCCGGGTCGCCGGTGCCACCCGCGGACCTGCGCGCCACCGACTCCCGGTCGGGCAGGCGGTCGGCGAGGAGCTCCATCGCGGCGCGGCGGCGCATCCCCTCGAGGAGGAGGTCGCGGGTCCGCTCCGCCAGCCGGACGGCGTTGTGATCGTCGCCGCGCCCCTCGACGAAGGCGAACTCCCCCTCGTCGTCGAGGAAGGCCCCGAGCACGATCTCCCGGACCTGGAGCGCCATGGCGGCGTAGAGCTGGCCCGGATCGAGGATCCCCTCCTCCACGAGCACCTGGCCGAGCGGGCGCCCCGCCTGCACGAGCCGGCCGCAGCGCTCGATCTCCTCGAGCGGGACCATCCCGGAGCGGTAGAGGACGCCACCCAGCCGGTCGGCCCTCTCGCTGGACGAGGCGAAGGTGATCTGCCCGTCGCGGAAGGTCACCGTCTTGCGGCGCAGGCCGGCGGGGACGTCGGGGAGCGGCGCGTCCTGCCCGTGGCCGAAGGAGAGGAGCAGCGTCCCGCTCTTCAGCGCGTTGGACAGGAAGTGGAAGACCTCCGGCGCCGACAGCGACCGCAGCGAGCCCGCCAGGTAGGGTCCCGGCGCCTCCCGGCCCGCCTTCTCGAGCACCGCGAATGTTCCGGGCACGGCGTGCAGGTCCACAGGGTCGCCGTCCTGCAGCTGCAGCAGGTCGGCCACGTGGCGGGGCACCGTGACCCGCTCCTCCTTGCCGATGGAGAGTCGCGAGCGCAACCGCCGTCACCGGGTCTCGGCGGCGAGCAGCTCCCGCGCGCGGGACTCGACCTCGCCCAGGGGAACGAGCACGACCTCCTTGCCGCGGCGGAGCTTCCACTCCACCTTCCCCTCGGCGAGCCCCTTCTTCCCCACCGCGATGCGCAGCGGGATCCCGATGAGGTCGGCGTCCTTGAACTTCACGCCGGCCCGCTCGTCCCGGTCGTCGAGGAGCACCTCCAGCCCGGCCCGCCCCAGCGCCGCGCAGACCTCGGCGGCGGCCTGCTGGAGCTCCGGCTCCTTGCCCATGGTGAGGACGGTGGCGTGGAAGGGGGCGATCGAGAAGGGCCAGACGATGCCGTCCTGGTCGTGGTGGAGCTCGACCGCCGCGGCCATCACCCGCTCCACGCCGATGCCGTAGCTCCCCATGACGATGGGGGTCGACTGGCCGTCGGCGAGCAGCACGCTCGCCTTCATCGACTCGGAGTACTTCGTGCCCAGCTTGAAGATGTGGCCGACCTCGAGCGCCTTGAAGAGCTCGAGCTCCCCGTCGCAGCGGGGGCAGCCCTCGCCGCCCTTCACCTTGCGCAGGTCGCCGCGGCGGGCCCCGGCGAGGTCGCGCGCCACGTCCACGCCCTCGAGGTGGACGTCGTTCTCGTTGGCGCCGGTGACCATGCCGGCGGCGGAGGCGAGCGTCTCGTCCACGAGGACCGGGGCGTTCCTCACGCCCACCGCACCCAGCGAGCCCGCGTCGGCCCCGAGCAGCGGCCGGATCTCCTCCGGGTGGGCCGGCCGGACCTGCGAGGCCCCGGTGGCGGTCTGCAGCTTGGCCTCGTCGAGCTCGTCGTCGCCGCGCACGACGGCGAGGACCGGCTTCTCGTCGGCCACGTAGACGAGCGTCTTCAGCTGGCGCGCCGCGGGCCGCCCGTGGGGCGGGCGCTCGAGCGCCTCGATGGTGCGCACGCCCGGCGTGGGGAACCGGCGCGGGGCGTCGAGCCGCTCGCCGGGGTCGACGGGCCGGACCGGGCCCCGGCTGCGCGCGGTCTCGGTGTTGGCGGCGTAGCGGCACCTCGGGCAGGCGGCGACGTCGTCCTCGCCGGCGTCGGTGCGCACCATGAACTCCTGCGAGCCCGAGCCGCCCATGGCCCCGGAGTGGGCCTGCACGGCGACGAAGTCGAGGCCGCACCGGGTGAAGATGCGCTCGTAGGCCTTCCGCTGGTCGTCGTAGCTCTTGTCGAGGCCGGCCGCGTCGACGTCGAAGGAGTAGGCGTCCTTCATCGTGAACTGGCGCACCCGCAGCAGCCCCGACTTGGGGCGCGGCTCGTCGCGGAACTTGGTCTGGATCTGGTACCAGACCTGGGGAAGCTGCCGGTAGCTGCGCAGCTCGTCCCGGGCGATGGCGGTGAAGATCTCCTCGTGGGTCATGCCCAGGCAGTAGTCCCCGCCCTTGCGGTCCTTCAGGCGGAACATGTTGTCGCCCATGACCTCCCAGCGCCCCGACTCCTTCCAGACCTCGGCGGGGTGAAGGGCCGGCAGGTGGAACTCCTGCCCGCCGATGGCGTCCATCTCCTCGCGCACGATCCGCTCGACCTTGGCGAGGGAGCGGCGGGCGAGCGGCAGGTGGTCGTAGATGCCGGCGCCGAGCTGGCGGATGAAGCCGGCGCGGACGAGCAGCCGGTGCGAGGCCACCTGGGCGTCGGCAGGGGCCTCCTTGAGGGTCGGGATGAACATCTGGCCGTAGCGGACGGGGTTCATGGTGGCGGGTTTATACCACCGGACGACCGGTGGAGAGCCCGGCGCACCACCCGGGACACCCCGCTACGGTCCGGTGCCGCGGCAGCGGGCCTGGTACCCGGCGAGGTGGGCCGCGAGGCGTTCCCGCGCCGCGGGGTCGCCGTCGTCCGGGAAGACGTCGAGCGCCCGGCGCCCCGCCAGCACCGCCTGCCCGCAGTTGCCGAGGTCGGCCGCCACGCGCGCGTAGGTGTCGAGGACGTCGGGGCTGAAGGGGCCGAGCTGGACCGCCTGCCTGGCGAGCGGGAGCGCCTCGCCCGACCTCCCGGCCTCGAGCAGCAGGTCGGCGAGCGCGGCCAGGGCCACCGGGTTCCGGGGGGCGAGCTCCACCGCCCGCCGCAGGGCCGCCTCGCGGCCGGCGAGGTCGTCCCGGGGAAGGTACTCGGCGAGGAAGCCCCAGGACCGCGGGTCGGCGGGGTGCCCCTCCACGGCCTTCCGGGCGAGCGGCAGCGGGTCCCTCCCGTCGCGGAGGGCCAGCTGGCGGAGCAGGACCGGGTGCGCGGGATCCTCGGCGAGCGCCTCGTCGAGCTCGGCGCGGCGCGTGGCCTCGTCGCGCTGCCCGTTGGGTCCGCCCTCCCACAGGAGGAGCCGGATGGCGTGGACCTCCGCCGACGGGACGTGCTGGACGGTCGCCTGGACCGGCGCCGCGTCGACCCGGACCGGGCGGATGTCGAAGCGCCCGGCGAGCGCCCAGCCGTCGAGCTCCCGGTCGAGGTGCTCGAGGGACCCGCCGGCCTGCGGGTCCCACTGGGGGAACTCGGCGCGGAAGGCGGCGTCCGGGTCCTCGGCCCCGGCGAGCCGCGCCTCGAAGGCGCGCAGCGCGTCGCCCTGGGTGGCGATGAGGTAGTGGACGAGCAGCCAGGCGGCGTCGTAGTAGGCCGCGAGCGAGCCGGCCGGAACCTCCCCGTCCCAGGCCAGGAGCTCGCGGGCGGAGAGGCGCTGGGGGCGGAGGAGCAGGCGCCGCCCGGGAGGAACCGGGCCGGTGACCATCTTCAGGCCCCCCGAGGTGGCTCCCACCGTCTCCGCCCAGGTGGAGAGCCCCTCCGCGAACCAGCGGGGCTGGCGGAGCAGCACGTAGGCCGAGACGTGGTGTGCCATCTCGTGGGCCAGCACGCGCCGCTGCGCGAGGCCCATCTTCCCGGGCATCACGATCTTGGGGTCGGCGGCGCCGCGGGCGTAGTAGGCCGCCGAGTTGGGCGGCGCGAGCTGCTCGTAGTCGGCGGTGGAGCGGAAGGCGATGACCGTGGCCCGCACCGGCGGGTCGTGGCGCTTCTGGAAGAGGGACACGGCCACGCCGTTCCGCACCTCGTCCAGCTCCTGGGACAGCTCGCGGGCGTCGTCCTCGTCGAGGTCGGTGACGACGGCGAAGTGCTCGGAGGTCACCGCGCGCCACTCCCGGCCACCCCGAGCCTCGCAGCGGAAGGGGCCGGACGCCGTCGCGCACCCGGCGAGGAGCGCCACGGCGACGAGCGGGAGGACGGCGCGCGCCATCCTGCCATTCTACGCCCCCGCCCGGGGCCGACGCCTCGCCCGCGGTCCTACGCGGCGGGCTCCATGCGGGCGCTCGTGCCGGTGGTCCCGTGGCGGACCACCCGGCTGTAGAGGGTGATCGAGGGATCGGTGAGGAACCGCCAGAGCAAGGCCGACCAGGAGCGGTGGGACTGGAGCGGCTCGTAGAGCTCCGGGGCCATGCGCTTCAGCACAGGGAGCCGGGTCCAGGGCACCCGCATCAGGTCGTGGTGCTCGTTGTGGTAGCCCACGTTGAGCGCCAGGACGTTCATCGGGCCGTAGTAGGAGAAGGTCTCCTGGTTGCCCGGGAAGGTCAGGTAGTGCTCCTGGATCCAGCGGGCGCCCACCGGGTGGAGCCCGATCGCGAACATGCTGGAGAGCAGCAGGTAGAGGAAGGCCGTCCATCCGGCGAAGTGGATCACCGCAACCGAGAAGGCCACCTGCACGAGCACGTTGGCGATGTACCAGCCGTCCCAGAGCCGGATCCGCTTCAGCTGCGGGGTCCGCAGGGCCTGGGCCAGGAAGTAGAAGAGGAGCCAGATGGCCTTGCGCACGGTGGACCGCCCCACGAAGCGGGCCTCCGCCGGCGAGGCCAGGTCGGCGTCGATCTCCGGGTCGCCCTGCCAGGCGTGGTGGAGGAGGTGGTAGCGACGGAACGGGATCCCGCCCGGGAAGACGATGGGCAGGTTGGCGACGAGGGTGCCGACCGAGTTCACCCAGGGCGTCTTGACGAGGAGGTTGTGCGAGGCCTCGTGGATCAGCACCCAGAGCGCATGGTCGGCCACCGCCCCGACGAGCCAGGCGAGCGGGATCACGATCCAGAGGCTCTGGTCCCGGAGCAGCCACGCCACCCCGATCTGGAACGCCACCACCCCGAGCAGGATGGGGATGGACCGGGGCTCGGGCCCCTGGAGCGCCTTCGCCTCGGGGTGGGCGGCGAGGAGCCTCCGCGTGCGCTCCTTGTGGGGCTCCGGGTACTCCACGCGGCGGAAGTCGAGGGTCTCGTCCATGGGTTCGGCGCCTCTCCGGGGTAAGCGAACGTTCTAAAAGAGGAACCGCCCCCGCGCCACGAAGGCACGGGGGCGGCCCGGAACTGCGACGACCTGCCGGCTAGAAGTAGTAGTTGCCGGTGATCGAGATCTGGTTGCCGATGAGCGGCGCGTTGGCGTCGCGGACGCTGTAGGTGCGGCTGTACAGGTACTCGGCGCCGATGGCGAAGCCGCCGTCCATGTACCGGATCATGAACATCTGGTTCATGTTCTTGAAGTACTGGACGCCGGAGCCCGTCACCTTGCTGGCGGCCCAGATGTCGTTGAAGCTCGGCATGTCGATGCCGAAGGTGTACCAGCCCGACCAGTTCTTGGTCAGGTTGAAGCCGCCCTGGCCCCAGGCGCCCCAGCCGAAGATGTCGCCGAGGTAGTTGGCGGGCGGGAACTGGATGATGTTGCCGAGAAGCGGGGCCGCGTTCTTGCCGTACCAGGCCGAACCGCGCAGCGCGACGGGGCCGAGCGTGCCCTTGAAGCCGACCGTGCCGAGGATGGTCTGGAGGTCGGTCCACTGCGACGACTGGGCGATGACGCCAGCGCCGTTGCGGTCCACGGTCTGCCAGTGGCCGGAGATCCAGACGTCCCAGTTCTTGTTGAAGGTGAGCTTGCCGCGGGCCTCGAAGGCCGGGAGGCCGGAGGTGAAGCCGGCGTTCAGGCCGTCGTACACGGTCTGGGTGGAGGGGGTCGAGGGCGGGGTGGTGTTGGCCACCTGGTTGTTGGCCCAGCCCGACTTCTGCACCGACCAGGCGAACTCGAACTTGAGGTCGTCACCGAAGGTGTGCCAGCCCCAGAAGCCCGGCTGGCGCCAGCCCACCGTACCGGCGGCGTAGGTGGCCGGGAAGGCGATGTGGCTGAGCGACTCGGGGATGATGCCGATGGTCAGCATGTTCTGCTGCCCGATCTGGATGATGTGGTTGCCCCAGTTCAGCTCGGCGTAGGCCACGCGGATGCGGGGAATGATCGAGACGTCGCCGTAGCTGCCGGTCGCCTGGAACTCGGACGAGCCGAACATGTCGAACTCGACGACCGCCTTCGGGGTGGCGCCGCCGAGCACCTGCGGGCCGCGGACCGAGAAGTTGAGCCGGGTCTGGCGGATGTCGCCGCCGAAGATGGGCTGGTCGGCGTCGTAGCGCTTGTTGACGAACAGGGCGTTCTGGCCGGAGCCGACCCCGAACGAGGTGTTCTGGAAGAACATCGTCGTCGACACGAAGCCGTGGAGCTCGAAGACGAAGGCGGGGGGCTTCGGGGTCTCCTTGACGACCACGGTCACCGTCTCGGACTTCTTCTCCTCGACCACCGTGGTCTGCGCGGGGGCCTGGGCGAGGGCCACGCCTGCAAATGCGAGTACTGCCAGACTGAAGAGAGCCTTGATTCTCACGTTTGTCCTCCGGTTGAACCGTGCGGGAACGGCGATGAAGCCGGGGCGGCGGCCCCTCATGAATGTGCAAACTTCTCGCACGCGCCCGGTGACACCGCAAGTTGCAGCGCGTCATGGCCCCGGACGGGGGGTGCGTTCCGTCTCGCTTGTCGGAACGCGAGCTTGACAAGCGCGCATCGTCATGGATGCGTCACGGCGATCCCCCTAAGGGGTCATCGCGCAGGATTGCGGCCGCGCAGGCGATGCGCCTGCTCCCCTTGTCGCGCCGCGCGGCCGGGTGGTACGACGGCTTCCCTTTCCTTCCACAGGAGGCCTCATGAGGAACCTCTTCCGGTCGCTCGCCGCACTCGCCACCGCGCTCGTCGCCTTCCCCTCCGCCGCCGCCGAGACCGTCAAGATCGGCGCCGCCTTCTCCCTCACCGGAAACGCCGCCGCCTACGGCGCCCAGCAGAAGCACGGCGTCCAGGCCGCCATCGACGACGTGAACAAGAGCGGCAAGCTGAAGGGCGTGACCCTCGAGCTCGTCCTCGAGGACGACGCCACCGACAAGGCGCAGGGCATCGCGGTCTTCCAGCGCTTCATCAACAAGGACAAGGTGAGCGCCATCATCGGCCCCACGCTCTCCACGACCGCCACGGCCGCCGATCCCATCGCGCAGGCCGCCGGGACCCCGGTGGTGGCGGTGTCCAACACCGCCCCCAAGGGCATCACCGACATCGGCGACTACATCTGGCGCGTCTCCCTCACCGAGGCCCAGGTCATCCCCTCGGCCCTCTCCCTCGCGCGGGCCAAGTTGGGCTTCAAGACGGCGGCACTCCTGTACGGCAACGACGACGTCTTCACCAAGGCCGGCTTCGACGTGATGAAGGCCGCGCTGGAGGCCCAGGGCGTCAAGATCCTCGACATCCAGACCTTCGCCACCAAGGACCGCGACTTCAACGCCCAGCTCACCGCGCTCAAGGCCAAGAACCCCGAGTTCCTCATGGTGTCGGCGCTCGTGGAGCAGGCCGCCGCCATCGTCACCCAGGCCCGCCAGCTGGGCTGGAACGTGCCCATCATGGGCGGCAACGGCTTCAACTCGCCCAAGCTCATCGCCAACGCCGGCCCGGCGGCGGAGGGCGTGCTCGTGGGCACCGCCTGGAACAAGGCCTCCACCGACCCCGTCAACCAGGCCTTCATCGCCGGGCAGAAGGCCCGCGGGAACGACCCCGACCAGTTCTGCGCCCAGGCCTACACGGGCGTCCTCGTCATCGCCGACGCCATCGCCCAGTCCGGCATGAAGGGCGGCCGCAACGACGTGAAGGCCGGCTTCGCCAAGGTGAAGGACCTGCCCACGCCGCTCGGGAAGTTCTCCTTCCTGGACAACCGCGACGGCAACCACGCGGCCGCCATCCAGGTCGTGAAGGACGGGAAGTTCCAGATCCTGCAGTAGCGCACCGGACCCCGCCGCGTGGGGCAGCAAGTCGTCAACGGCCTGTTCCTGGGGAGCATCTACGCGCTCTTCGCGCTGGGCTACACCCTCGTCTTCGGGGTGCTCGACATCCTGAACCTGGCCCACCAGGCCGTCTTCATGATGTGCGCCTACGCGGCGCTGGTCCTGGTCGTGAACCTCCACCTTCCCATGCCGATCGCCTTCCTGGTGGCGGTGCTCGCCGGCGGGGTGATCGGCATGGTTGTGGAGCGGGTGGCCTTCAAGCCGCTCCGCGGCCGCAGCGACTCCAACACCGTCGGTCTCATCAGCTCCATCGCGCTCGCCACCATCCTGGAGGCGGGCGTGGTGGCGGTCTTCGGGCCGGACATGGAGCGCTTCCCCATCGGCACGGTGCCGAACCGGACCCTCGCGATCGGGGGCGCGGTCATCTCCGAGCTCCAGATCGTGATCATCGGCGTCGCCGCGGCGATGCTGCTGGGGCTCACCTGGCTGCTCCGCCGCACCCGCCTCGGGCGGCGCATCCGCGCCGTGGCGGAGAGCCCGAAGGCGGCGAGGGTGCTCGGCGTCGACGTCGACCGCATCATCGCCGCCTCCTTCTTCCTCTCCTCGGCGCTGGGAGCGGCGGCGGGCGTCCTCTTCGGCCTCGCCTTCAACAACGTGGCCCCCGACATGGGGCGCTCGGTGGAGCTGAAGGGGCTCGCGGTCATCGTCCTGGGCGGGATGGGGAGCATGCCCGGCGCGGCGCTGGCCGGGCTCGCGCTGGGGCTCCTCGAGGTCTTCACGGTCGCCTGGATCGGCTCCTCGTACCGGGACGCCATCGCCTTCGGCATCCTCTTCCTGGTCCTGGTGCTCCGCCCGCGCGGGCTGCTCGGGTCGGCGGCGCTGCGCGAGGCCTGACGGCGTGCTGGAAGCCCTCCAGGAGCTCTGGCTCACCCACCAGTCCACGGTGGCCTTCATCGGCCTGAACGGGCTGCTCGCGCTCTCCGTCTACACCACCCTCTCCTGCGGCCAGCTCTCCCTCGCCCAGGCCGCCTTCATGGCCATCGGCGCCTACGCGTCCGCCATCCTCACCTTCCACGCCCGGGTGCCCTTCGCGCTGGAGCTGGTCGTGGCCGCGGTCCTGCCGGCGCTCGTGGCGGTGCCGCTCGGGCTCCCGGTGCTGCGGCTCAAGGGGGTCTTCCTCACCATCGCCACCATCGGATTCGGCGAGGTGGTCCGCATCTTCTTCGTGAATCTCGACTTCACCAATGGTGCGCTTGGACTCACCGCGGTGCCGCAGCGGACCTCGGTCTGGATGATCTACGCCGCGCTCGCGGGCGCGCTCTACGTCCTGTGGCGCATCCGCGGCTCGCGCGCGGGCTACGCCATCGAGGCCATCCGGGAGGACGATCCGGCGGCCCGGACCATGGGCATCCACACCGCGCACTACAAGCTCGCGATGCTGGCGCTGGGCGCCTCCTTCGCCGGCGTCGCCGGTGCGCTGGAGGCCCACTACACGTTCATGGTCGCCCCCAGCACCTACTCCTTCAGCCGCGTCGTCGACATGCTGGTCTACGCGGTCGTGGGCGGCACCGGGGTGTTCTACGGGCCGGTCGTGGGCGCCACCTTCCTCACCGCGCTCCCCGAGGTGATCCGCGAGGTCTCCCAGCTCTTCCGGATCCAGCCCGGGCCGGTCCGCCTCTTCGTGAACGGGGCGGTGCTCCTCCTCGTCATCCTCTACCTGCCCGAGGGGCTCGCCTCCCTCCCGGGCCGGGTGCGGGCCTGGCGGCGCGCGCGGAGGGAGCCCCGTGCTGCTTAGCCTCGAAAAGGTCCGGAAGACGTTCGGCGGCCTCACCGCCGTCGACGGGGCCAGCTTCGTCGTCGGGACCGGCGAGGTCCACGGGCTCATCGGCCCGAACGGCGCCGGCAAGACCACGCTCCTCAACCTCGTCTCCGGCCTCATCCGGCCCACCTCGGGCGCCATCGTCCTCGACGGCGAGCGGATCGACGGGCTGCCGAGCCACGAGGTCGCGGCCCGCGGCCTCACCCGCACCTTCCAGAACATCCGGCTCTTCCCGGCGCTCACCGCGGCCGACAACGTGCTCGTGGGGGCGCACCTGAAGCGCCGGGCGCCGCTCTGGCGCCGCATGGCCTTCCTCCCGTCGGCGGCCGCCGAGGCGCGGGCGGCGCACGAGGCGTCGGTGGCCCTGCTCGAGAGGGTGGGCATGGGTGAGCGCGCCGCGGAGCGGGCGAGCAACCTGTCCTACGGGGAGCAGCGCCGGGTCGAGATCGCCCGGGCGCTCGCCTCCGAGCCGCGCGTCATGCTCCTCGACGAGCCCACCGCCGGCATGAACCCGGGGGAGGTCGCCTCCATCGCCGAACTCATCCGCGGCGTCGCGCGGGCCGGCCACTCCGTGCTCCTCGTCGAGCACAACGTGAAGCTCGTCATGGACGTCTGCGACCGGATCACCGTCCTCGACTTCGGCAGGGTCATCGCCGACGGGACGCCGGCGGAGGTCGCGCGGGACCCGGCGGTGATCGCGGCCTACCTGGGCGGGGAGGCCGCGGCGTGACGGGGCCGGGAGCGCCGTCCGGCGGGACCCCGCCGCTGCTGGAGATCCGGGACCTCCAGGTCTCCTACGGCCACGTCCACGCGGTCCGGGGGATCTCCCTCTCGGTCCACTCCGGGAAGGTGGTCACCCTCATCGGCCCGAACGGCGCCGGGAAGACGAGCACGCTCGGCGCCGTGGCCGGCCTCCTTCGCCCCCAGGCCGGCCGGGTGCTGCTCGAGGGGCGCGACGTCACCGGGCTGCCGGCCCACCGGGCCGTCGGGGAGGGCATCGTCCTCGTGCCCGAGGGGCGGAGCATCCTCGCCCGCATGAGCATCGAGGAGAACCTGGTGCTGGCCGCCGAGGCCCGCACGCCGCGCCCCCCCGCCGCCGAGCAGCGCCGCCGCATCGAGGCCCAGTACGCCCGCTTCCCGGTCCTGGGCGAGCGGCGCCGGCTCCCGGCCGGATCGCTCTCCGGGGGCGAGCAGCAGATGCTGGCCTTCGCCCGCGCGCTGCTCATGTCGCCGCGCATCCTCCTCCTCGACGAGCCGTCGATGGGGCTCGCGCCGCTCCTCGTGCGCCGGGTGTTCGACCTCGTGGAGGAGATCCACCGGGAGGGGGCCACCGTGCTCCTCGTGGAGCAGAACGCGCGGCTCGCGCTCCAGGTCTCCGACCACGCCTACGTGCTGGAGCGGGGGCGCATCGTCCTCGAGGGGCCGTCGCGGGAGCTGGCGGCCGACCCGCGGGTGCAGGCGGCCTACCTGGGCGGCGACGTCACCTGACGGATCCGGCCCGGCGGCGATTCCCCCGCGCGCCGGACCGCCCTACTTCGCCTCGCGGGCGGCCGAGATGGCCTTCGCCTCCTCGACGAGAGCGTCCTCGAGCTCCTCGGCCTTCATCCGCTTCACGATCTTGCCGCTCTTGAAGAGGAGCCCGACCCCGCCGTGGCCGTAGGCCACGCCCACGTCGGCGGCGGCGGCCTCGCCCGGGCCGTTCACCTCGCAGCCCATGACGGCCACGTTCACCGTCCCCTTCAGCTGGGAGAGCCGCTGCTCCACGCGCTCGGCGACCGGGATCATCGCCACCGAGCAGCGGCCGCAGGTGGGGCAGGCGGTGAGGGACGCCCCGCCGAACTTGAGCCCCAGCGACTTGAGCAGGCTGCGCGCGACCTTGACCTCCTCGACCGGGTCGGCGGCGAGCGACACCCGCAGCGTGTCGCCGATGCCGGCGGCGAGCAGGATGGCGAGCCCGGCGGCGCTCTTCACGGTGCCGGTCATGAGGGTGCCCGCCTCGGTGATGCCGAGGTGGAGCGGGTAGTCGAACCGCTGCGAGAAGAGGCGGTTCGCGGCCACGGTCATGCCGATGTCGTGCGCCTTCAGCGAGACCTTGATCTCCTGGTAGCCCTCGTCCTCGAGCAGCCGGATGTGCCGCTCGGCGCTCTCCACCATGCCCTCGGCGGTGGGCCAGCCGTGCTTCGCGACGATGTCCTCCTCGAGCGAGCCCGCGTTCACGCCGATGCGGATGGGCACCTTCCGCTCCCGGGCGGCCTTCACCACCTCGCGGACGCGCTGCGGGTTCCCGATGTTGCCGGGGTTCAAGCGGACGCAGTGGATGCCGGCGTCGATGGCCGCGAGCGCGAGCCGGTAGTCGAAGTGGATGTCGGAGACGAGCGGCACCGGCGACCCGCGCACGATGGCGGAGAGCGCCCGGGCGGCGTCGGCGTCGGGGACGGCCACCCGGACGATGTCGGCGCCCTCGGCCGCCAGCGCGCGGATCTGCGCGAGGGTGGCCTCGACGTCCGGGGTCTGGGTGGTGGTCATCGACTGCACCGACACCGGGGCGCCGTCGCCGACGGCGACCGGCCCGACGTGGATGCGTCGCGTCTTCCTGCGCTCCGCGATGGCGGAGATGCTGCCGTGGTCGTATGCGCCCATGTGAGAAGCCCGGCCCACCCCTACTTAGCGGGGCGGGGCCGGGCTCGCATCGCCATCCCGCCTACTTCTTCGCGGCGAGCTCGGCGTCGATGACCTCCTTGAAGGCGTCGAAGGGCTGCGCGCCGGAGATCAGGATGCCGTTCACGAAGAAGGCCGGGGTGCCGGTGATGCCGGCCTCGTTGCCGGCCTTCTTGTTCTCCTCGACCACCGCGGCCTTCGCGCCCGAGTCGAGGCACTGGTCGAACTTCGCCTGGTCGAGCTTCAGGTCCTTCGCGTAGCCCTTCAGCGACTTCACGTCGAGGGCCCTCTGGTTCGCGAAGAGCTTCGCGTGCATCTCCCAGTACTTCCCCTGCTCGCCGGCGCAGTGGGCGGCCTCGGCGGCCTTGGGGGCGTTCTGGTGGTTGGGGAGCGGGAGGTCGCGGTAGACCACGCGGACCTTGTCGCCGTAGACGCGGATGACCTCGGAGACGGTCTCCTCGGCGCGGCTGCAGTAGGGGCACTCGAAGTCGGAGAACTCGACGATGGTGACCGGGGCGGTCTCGGGGCCGCGCGACGGGCCCTTCGCCTCCACCTGCTGGCGGGGCGGCCGCCAGACCGGGAGCAGGATCTCGACCTTGGCCTCGGCCTTCAGCTTGTCGTAGTAGGCCTGGGCCGCCGCCTGCGCCTTCTGCTGCTGGATGTAGCGGACGATGGTCTCGCGCACCTGGCCGATGGGGGGCAGGTCGCGCCCCTGGGCCTTGGCGGCGTCGTAGATCTGCTGGACCTCGGCGTCGGTGGGGGTGCCCACCATGGACATGATCTCGCCCTGGGCGAACTCCTCCACCGACTTGCCGGCGGCCTTGGCCTTCGCCTCGAGCAGCTTCTTCATGATCATCGTGTCGAGGGCCTGCCGCTTCAGCTGGTAGAGCTGCTCCTGGTACTGCTGGTCCAGCTTCTTCAGGTCGCCCTTGGCGTACTCCTCGAGGTCCTTCGACGAGATGACCTCCGCGCCGATCTTGGCCACCGGGGTCGCGGCCTCCGGCGCGGCCGGCTTGGCCTGGGTGGTGGAGGGCGACGTGCACGCGAGCGCGCCGAGGGCGGCGGCGACCGCGAGATAGGAGCGGGTCGAGGACTTCATGGGACTCCCGGTTGCGAGGGGGGTGGAAAGGCGGGGATTGAACTCGACAACCACCCGCAGGTCAACGGCATTCCCGCCCCGGCGCGGCTCCACCCGCGGGCGCCGGCGGGTGGTATCCTCCGCCGACCCCGGAGGATCGGAATGGCCCAGGACGTCTGGAAGCCCGAGCTCTACGCCCGATTCCGGGCCGAGCGCTCCCGCCCGTTCTTCGACCTGCTCGGCATGGTGCGACCCCAGCCCGGCATGCGCATCGTCGACCTCGGCTGCGGGACGGGCGAGCTCACCGCCGAGGCCCACCGGCGGCTCGGGGCCGCCTCCACGCTGGGGATCGACGCGTCGCCGGCCATGCTGGAGAAGGCGGCGCCGCTCGCGGGCGACGGGCTCTCCTTCGCGCTGGGAGACATCGCCACCTTCGAGGCGCCGCCGGGCAAGGGCTACGACCTCGTGCTCTCCAACGCCGCCATCCACTGGGTGCCCGACCACCCCGCGCTCCTCGCCCGGCTCGTGCGCGCGCTCGCGCCCGGCGGGCGGCTCGCCGTGCAGGTGCCGGCCAACCAGACCCACGTCTCCCACCGGCTCGCGAACGAGCTGGCGCGGGAGGAGCCCTTCGCGTCGGCGCTCCGGGGATACGTCCGCCACCGCGCCGTGCTGACGGCGGTGGAGTACGCGCTCCTCCTGAAGCGGCTCGGGCTCGTCGACGAGGAGTCCCGGCTGCAGGTCTACGTGCACGAGCTCGGAGAGCCGGCCGACGTGGTGGAGTGGTGCCGGGGGACGCTCCTCACCGACTACGAGAAGCGGATGCCGCCCGACCTGTTCCAGCGCTACCTGGACGAGTACCGCAAGCGCATCGTCGCGGCCCTCCCCCCCGAGCGCCCCTACCTCTACACGTACCAGCGGATCCTCTTCGCCGGGAGCCGCCCGGGGTAGGGTGAGGTCCCACAGACCGACCCAGGGTGCGACATGACCCGGAGGCCGTCCGTTCTCCGATGCAGTGATTTCAACTGGTTGCGACGGAGCAATTCTGGCACGGACCGCGCAAAAGACGAGTCCACAGTGGTGCTGCAGTTCGGCTCCTCCGAGCCCGAGGCACGACGGGTTCTCGTCCCCCCCGAGAACCCGGAGCGCCTCGGGCCTTTTCCTTTTCAGCGCCCGCCACTTCCGGGCCCGGCGAAGGCGTAGAACGAGCGGAGCTTCTCGCTCGTGTCCCGCAGCCGCGCCGAGAGCGTCCGGACGAACGACCAGAGGAGCGCGTAGGCCAGGTCCTTGTCGAGGAACATGAGCCGGTCGAGGTCGTCCCTGCGCAGCACGAGGAGCGCGCAGGGCGTGTGGGCCACCGCGTCGGCCGACCGCGGCGCGTCGTCGATGACCGCCATCTCCCCGAACCAGGAACCGGGGCCGAGGAGGGAGAGCGCCTCCTCGCCGGCGCCGGGGATCTGCTTGGAGATGCGGACCGTGCCCGAGGCGACGACGAACATCTCGTCGCCGGCCTCTCCCTCCCGGAAGACCGACGCGCCGGCCGGCAGCTCCCGCGCGACGGCGATCTCCATCACCCGCGCGAGCTGCTCGGCGGGGAGCGACTCGAAGAGGGGGCAGCGGCGGAGCGCGTCGTGGCTCACCCGCGGACGATAGCACGCGGGAACGCCCCGAACCTCCCCGTGACATCCCGGCTCCAAGGGGCTAGATCGATCTCATCCCTCACGCGGAGGAAACATGCCCCAGCACGAGAAGCTGGTGATCGTCGGCTCCGGTCCGGCCGGCTACACCGCGGCGCTCTACGCGGCGCGCGCCAACCTGACCCCCCTGCTCTTCGAGGGCATGCAGCCCGGCGGCCAGCTCACCATCACCACCGAGGTGGAGAACTACCCCGGGTTCGCCGAAGGGGTGATGGGTCCGGAGCTCATGGAGCGGATGAAGGGGCAGGCCGAGCGCTTCGGGACCCGCCTCGTGCCCGCGGAGGTCACGCGGGTCGACCTGTCCCGGCGCCCCTTCCAGCTCTGGACCGACTCCGAGGCCTACACCGCCGACGCGGTGATCGTGGCCACCGGCGCGTCGGCGAAGTGGCTCGGCATCCCGTCCGAGAAGGCGTACCAGGGCAAGGGCGTCTCCGCCTGCGCCACCTGCGACGGGTTCTTCTTCCGCGGCGTCGACGTGGCCGTGGTGGGCGGCGGCGACACGGCGGTCGAGGAGGCCACCTTCCTCACGAAGTACGCGACGAAGGTGTTCCTCGTGCACCGGCGCGGGGAGCTGCGCGCCTCCAAGGTGATGCAGGAGCGGGCCCGCAAGAACCCCAAGATCGAGTTCGTCTGGAACGCGGCGGTCGACGAGGTGCTCGGCGACGGGAAGGCGATGACCGGGCTCCGGCTCAAGAGCACGAAGGACGGGAAGACCTGGGAGCTCAAGGCCGGCGGGCTCTTCCTCGCCATCGGGCACGAGCCCAACACGAAGGTGTTCCGTGGCCAGCTCGCCATGAACGACGTGGGCTACCTCACCGTCCGGGCGCCCTCCACGTACACCAGCGTGGAAGGGGTCTTCGCCGCCGGCGACGTCGCCGACCCCACCTACCGGCAGGCGGTCACCGCCGCCGGCTCCGGCTGCGCCGCGGCCATCGACGCGGAGCGCTGGCTGGCCGACCAGGGCGTCCACTGACGCCCTCACCGGGAGGGATGCCGTGCGGATGATCGACGTGGGCGGCAAGCCGCGGACGGAGCGGGTGGCCGTGGCCCGCGGGTTCGTCTCGATGTCCCCGGCCACGCTGCGCATCCTCGAGCGCGGGGAGGCCGAGAAGGGGGACGTCCCGGCCGCCGCGCGCATCGCCGGCATCCTGGCCGCGAAGCGCACGCCCGACATCGTCCCGCTCTGCCATCCCATCGCGCTCTCCGGCACCGAGGTCGAGGTCGCGCCCCGGCCGGGCGGGGTGGAGGTCACGGCCACGGTCCGCACCGTCGACCGCACCGGGGTGGAGATGGAGGCGCTGGCCGCCGTCGCCGCCGCCTGCCTCACCGTCTACGACATGCTGAAGCGCTACGAGCGCGGGATGCGCATCGAGGCCGTCGAGCTCATCGAGAAGGACGGCGGGCGGACCGGGCGCTGGGTCCGGCCGCCGCCAGCAGCTCGGCCGGGGAAAGCCCCAGCGCGTCGAGCGCGTTCCGCCCGCAGACGCGGCGGATGACGGCGCCCGAGAGCCCGAGCCGCGCCATCCGGTCCGCGGCCCGGGGC
>DAOMFN010000004.1:0-18164 GCA_035429785.1 Anaeromyxobacteraceae bacterium | reverse complement strand
GAGGACGTGTTCTCCATCTCCGGCCGCGGCACGGTGGCCACGGGCCGCGTCGAGCGCGGCATCGTCAAGGTCGGCGAGGAGGTCGAGATCGTGGGCCTGAAGCCCACCGCCAAGACCGTCGTCACCGGCGTCGAGATGTTCCGCAAGCTGCTCGACCAGGGCGAGGCGGGCGACAACATCGGGGCGCTGCTCCGCGGCCTGAAGCGCGAGGAGGTCGAGCGCGGCCAGGTGCTCGCCAAGCCGGGCTCCATCACCCCGCACACGAAGTTCAAGGCGGAGGTCTACGTGCTGACGAAGGAGGAGGGTGGCCGTCACACCCCGTTCTTCAACGGCTACCGGCCCCAGTTCTACTTCCGCACCACCGACGTGACCGGCTCGATCCAGCTCCCCGCGGGCGTCGAGATGATCATGCCCGGTGACAACATCGCCATGGACGTGGAGCTCATCACCCCCATCGCGATGGAGAAGGAGCTCCGGTTCGCCATCCGCGAGGGTGGCCGCACCGTGGGCTCGGGCGTCGTCGCGGAAGTGATCCAGTAAGGCGAAGGAAGAGGCAGCCCCGGCGAACGGCGGCGCAGTTCGGCCGCGCCGCGCCGGGGCCAGAAGTCGAGGCGTGAAGATGGCAATGCAGAAGATCCGCATCCGGCTCAAGGCATACGACTACAAGCTCCTCGACCAGTCGGCCGGCGAGATCGTGGAGACCGCGAAGCGGACCGGCGCGAAGGTGGCCGGCCCGATTCCGCTCCCCACCCGGATCAACAAGTTCACCGTCCTCCGCAGCCCGCACGTCGACAAGAAGTCGCGTGAGCAGTTCGAGATCCGCACCCACAAGCGGCTTCTCGAGATCCAGGAGCCGACGTCGCAGACCCTGGACGCGCTCATGAAGCTGGATCTGTCGGCGGGCGTGGACGTGGAGATCAAGTAGGCGAGGACGCCATGGCAAAGTTCGACGTCTATAGCCTGGACCGGAAGAAGGTCGGCGAGATCGACCTCAAGGACGAGGTCTTCGCCGGCCCGGTGAACGAGCACCTCTTCTGGGAGGTCGTCAAGGCCAAGCTCGCCTCCGACCGATCCGGCACCCACGCGGTCAAGAATCGCTCGCTCGTCTCCGGCGGCGGCAAGAAGCCCTGGAAGCAGAAGGGCACCGGCCGGGCCCGGCAGGGGTCCACGCGCGCCAGCCAGTTCGTCGGCGGCGGCAAGGCCATGGGCCCGAAGCCCCGGGACTACTCCTACGACGTCCCGCGCAAGGTGCGGAAGGCCGCCCTGCGGTCCGCGCTCTCGATGCGGGCCGCCGAGCAGAAGATCCTCATCGTGGATCGCTGGGCGCCCGAGGCGCCGAGGACCGGGGCGGCCGCCCAGGTGCTCGCGAAGCTCGGGGTGAAGAAGGCGCTGGTGGTGGACGGCGCCGAGAACGCCAACCTGGCGCGCTCGGTCCGCAACCTGGCCGGCTCCGACTTCCTCGCGACCCAGGGGCTCAACGTGTACGACATCCTCGGGCACGAGTACCTGGTGCTCACCGCCGACTCGGCGAAGAGGGTGGAGGAGGCGCTGTCGTGAATC
This sequence comes from Anaeromyxobacteraceae bacterium, assembly GCA_035429785.1. Classification (GTDB taxonomy): domain Bacteria; phylum Myxococcota; class Myxococcia; order Myxococcales; family Anaeromyxobacteraceae; genus CAIOAK01. Next base: position 16,604 of record DAOMFN010000004.1, on the reverse strand, counting down.
TCTCCGTCCAGGACGTCATCGTCCGCCCCATCATCAGCGAGAAGGCGGAGCGCGGCCGCGAGGCCGAGCGTCAGTACGCCTTCCAGGTGCACCGGGAGGCCACCAAGATCCAGGTGAAGGGCGCGGTGGAGAAGCTCTTCTCGGTGAAGGTCACCGGGGTCCGCACCGCCATCGCCCGGGGCAAGAACAAGCGCGTCGGCCGTCACATCGGCCGCCGTCCCAACTGGAAGAAGGCCATCGTCACCCTGAAGGACGGCGACACCATCGCCCTCTTCGAGGGGAAGTAGGCCAGGGGTACGAGCATGGGCGTCAAGAGCTACAAGCCGACCAGCGCTGCCCGCCGTCTCATGACGGTCTCGGACTTCGCCGAGATCACGAAGAGGCGCCCGGAGAAGAAGCTGACCCGCGCGAAGAAGCGCACGGGCGGCCGCAACGCGCACGGCCACATCACGACCCGCCACATCGGCGGCGGCCACAAGCAGCGCTACCGCATCATCGACTGGCGCCGCGACAAGGACGGGGTCCCGGCCACCGTGGCCGCCATCGAGTACGACCCGAACCGCACCGCGCGCATCGCGCTGCTCCACTACAAGGACGGCGAGAAGCGCTACATCCTCGCGCCGCTCGGCGTGTCGGTGGGCGACGTGCTGGTCTCGGGCGAGGGCGTCGACATCCGGCCGGGGAACACGCTCCCCATCCGCGGGATGCCGCTCGGCACGATGATCCACGGGCTCGAGATCCAGCCCGGCTCCGGCGCCAAGCTCATCCGCACCGCCGGCTCCTTCGGGCAGGTCATGGCGAAGGAGGGCGACCACGCCCAGATCCGCATGCCCTCCGGCGAGATCCGGAAGGTGCTGCAGGTCACCCGGGCCACGGTCGGGCAGCTCTCCAACATCGAGAACGCCAGCATCCGGGTGGGCAAGGCCGGCAAGAGCCGGTGGAAGGGCATCCGCCCCACCGTCCGCGGCCTGGCGATGAACCCGGTCGACCACCCGCACGGCGGCGGCGAGGGCAAGTCCGGCCAGGGCAACCCCCACCCGGTGTCCCCGTGGGGCCAGAAGACCAAGGGCCTGAAGACCCGCAACAACCGCCGCACGGACAAGTACATCGTCTCGCCCCGCAAGCGGGGCGTGCGCAGCCAGGCCACGTAGCGGCGAGGACCGAGAGACATGGCGCGTTCGATCAAGAAGGGCCCCTTCGCCGACAAGCACCTCCTCAAGAAGGTGGAGGACGCGAACAAGGGGAACAAGAAGCAGGTCATCAAGACCTGGTCGCGGCGGAGCACCATCATGCCGGACTTCGTGGGACACACCTTCGCGGTGCACAACGGCCGCAAGTTCGTGCCGGTGTTCGTCCAGGAGAACATGGTCGGGCACAAGCTCGGCGAGTTCGCCCCGACCCGCACGTTCCACGGGCACACCGGCGAGAAGAAGGCGGCGGCCGCGACCCCCGCCCCGCCCCCGAAGAAGTAGAGGACGGACATGGCCGATACCGAGAAGAAGACCGCGAAGACCCCGGCCCCCGGCCGCAAGGTCCTGGTCACCCGCAAGGAGCGGCGCGTCCGCGCCGCGGCCCGCCGCCCCGTGCCCGGGCCCCACGCCACGCTGCGCAACCTCCGGGTCACGCCCCGCAAGGTCCGGCTCGTCGCCGATCACGTGCGCGGCAAGCCGGTGGGAGCGGCGCTCGCGATGCTGAAGTTCACGCCCCAGGCGGCGGCCCCGCACCTCGCCAAGCTCCTCCGCTCGGCGGTGGCGAACGCCGAGAACAAGGGCGGCCGCGTCGACGTCGACGCGCTGTTCGTGAAGACGCTCACCGTGGACCACGGCCCCAAGCAGCGGCGCTTCATGCCGCGCGCCATGGGCCGGGCCACCCGGATCGACAAGAAGACGAGCCACGTCTACGTGGAGCTCGGCATCGCGGAGCGCGCCTAGGCGCGCCGAAGGAGACGACGTGGGTCAGAAAGTCCATCCGATCGGGTTCCGCCTCGGGGTCATCCGGACCTGGGAGTCGAAGTGGTACGAGGAGAAGAACTACGCGAAGTGGCTGCACGAGGACATCAAGATCCGTGAGTTCGTGAAGGAGAAGCTCGGCCAGGCCGGCATCTCCCGGATCGAGATCGAGCGCGCCGCCAACAAGGTGAAGGTGAACGTCCACACCGCGCGGCCGGGCATCGTCATCGGCAAGCGGGGGGCGGGCATCGAGACCATCAAGAAGGACCTGCAGGCCCTCACCGACAACGAGGTCTACCTGAACGTGGTCGAGGTCCGGAAGGCCGAGACCGACGCCCAGCTCGTGGCCGAGAACATCGCCACCCAGCTCGAGCGCCGCATCGCCTTCCGCCGGGCCATGAAGAAGGCCGTGCAGACCGCGCTCAAGTTCGGGGCCAAGGGCATCCGCGTCGCCACCTCCGGCCGCCTGGGCGGCTCCGAGATGGCCCGCTACGAGTGGTACCGCGAGGGGCGCGTGCCCCTGCACACCCTCCGCGCGGACATCGACTACGGGTTCGCCGAGGCCAAGACCACCTACGGGAAGATCGGCGTCAAGGTCTGGATCATGCGCGGCGAGGTCCTGCCCCAGTCGGCGAAGGCGCCGCGGGTCGGCACCGCCGGCGGCCGGGCCTAGCGAGGAGAACGGGACATGCTTCAGCCGGCCAGGACGAAGTACCGGAAGATGCAGAAGGGGAGGATGCGCGGGAAGGCGTACCGCGGATCCGACCTCAACCAGGGCAGCTACGGGCTCGCCGCCACCGAGTGCGGCTGGCTCACCAGCCGCCAGATCGAGGCGGCCCGCGTCGCCATCAGCCGCTACGTGAAGCGCGGCGGCAAGCTCTGGATCCGGGTCTTCCCGGACAAGCCCATCACCAAGAAGCCCGCCGAGACCCGCATGGGCACCGGCAAGGGGCCCGTGGAGTACTACGTGGCCGTCATCAAGCCGGGCCGCGTGCTGTTCGAGATGGAGGGCGTCGGCGACGAGCAGGCGCAGAAGGCCTTCCTGCTCGCGGCCCACAAGCTGCCGGTCGCCACCAAGATGGTGAAGCGCGGCGTCACCCTGTAGGAGGCGACATGTCCACCAACACCGAACTGCGCCAGCTGACGGCCGAGGAGCTCGAGGCGCGCGTCGCCGAGCTCAAGCAGCAGATCTTCGAGATGAAGGGCAAGCTCAACACCGGCGTGCTGGACTCCACCGCCGACCTCCAGAAGACCCGCCGCCTGGTGGCGCGCTGCCGCACGCTGGCGCGGGAGAAGCAGCTGGGGATCGTGCGGAAGGCGAAGTCCGAGACCCGCAAGGGCGAGAAGGAGTAGGTCATGGAGCGCGGCAAGGCCAAGTCCCGCGTGGGCGAGGTGGTCTCGAACAAGATGCAGAAGACGGTCGTGGTGCGCGTCGAGCGCCGCATCGCCGACCGGCGCTACGGGAAGATCGTCCGGCGCGCCGAGCGGTACAAGGCGCACGACGAGAACAACGCGGCCAAGCCCGGCGACAAGGTCCGGATCGTGGAGACCCGCCCGCTGTCCAAGGACAAGCGGTGGCGCGTGGCCGAGATCCTGGAGAAGGGCCCGGAGGTCTAGCCATGATCCAGCAGCAGACGATCCTGGACGTCGCCGACAACTCCGGCGCCAAGAAGGTGCAGTGCATCAAGGTGCTGGGCGGCTCGCGCCGGCGGTACGCCACCATCGGCGACGTCATCGTGGTCTCCGTGAAGGAGGCCATTCCCCAGTCCAAGGTGAAGAAGGGCGAGGTCGCCCGCGCCGTCATCGTGCGCACCGCGCGCGAGGTGAAGCGCCCCGACGGGAGCTACATCCGCTTCGACGGCAACTCGGCGGTCCTCATCAACAAGGATCTCGAGCCGGTGGGCACGCGCATCTTCGGGCCGGTGGCCCGCGAGCTCCGCGCCCGCAAGTTCATGAAGATCATCAGCCTGGCGCCGGAGGTGCTGTAGGCCATGGACGTCCGCAAGAACGACACCGTGAAGGTCCTGGCCGGCCGGGAGAAGGGCAAGTCGGGCAAGGTGCTCGAGGTGCTCCAGGAGAAGGGGCGCGTCCGGGTCGAGAAGCTCATGACCGTGAAGCGCCACCTGAAGAAGGGGCGCAGCCAGGTGAACCCGGACGGCGGAATCATCGAGCGCGCCGGGACCATCGACGCCTCGAACGTGATGGTGGTGTGCCCGAAGTGCGGCAAGCCCACCCGCGTGGCCCACGCCACCCGGGAGGACGGCCGCCGCGTGCGCGCCTGCAAGAAGTGCAAGGAGCGCTGGGAGTAGCGAGAACCCGCATCGCCCGGCGGCCCGACGCCCCGGACGAAGGCAAGGAGCGAACGATGGCAGCGCGTCTGAAGGAACGGTACGAGAAGGAGATCCGGGCCAGCCTGGTCAAGGAGTTCGGGTTCAAGAACCCGATGCAGGCCCCCCGGATCGAGAAGGTGGTCGTCAACATGGGGCTCGGCGAGGCCATCCAGAACGGCAAGATCCTGGATGCGTCGCTGGAGCAGCTCTCGGCCATCACCGGCCAGAAGCCGGTGGTCACCAAGGCCCGCAAGTCCATCGCCAACTTCAAGCTGCGCCAGGGCCAGAGCATCGGCGCCATGGTGACGCTGCGGGGCGACCGGGCCTACGAGTTCCTGGACCGGCTCGTCAGCGTCGCGCTGCCCCGCGTCCGCGACTTCAAGGGCGTGTCGCCCAAGGCCTTCGACGGGAAGGGCAACTACACGCTCGGCGTGAAGGAGCAGATCATCTTCCCGGAGATCAACTACGACAAGGTCGAGAAGATCAAGGGACTCAACATCACCGTGGTCACCACGGCGCGGAACGACGAGGAGGGCAGGGCGCTGCTCCGCCACCTCGGCATGCCCTTCCGCCAGTAGCCGGACCAGGAGACGGACACGATGGCCAAGCTTTCGAAGATGGCGCAGGCGGCGCGCAAGCTGAAGTTCCCCGTGCGCCAGTACAACCGTTGCCCGGTCTGCGGGCGTCCGCGCGCGTACCTGCGCAAGTTCAAGATGTGCCGCATCTGCTTCCGGAATCGCGCGCTGCGCGGCGAAGTCACCGGCGTCATCAAGTCGAGCTGGTAGGGAGACTCATCGATGAGCTTCACCGATCCCATTGGCGACATGCTCACCCGCGTCCGGAACGCCTCCTCCGCGCGCCACGAGAAGGTCCTCGTGCCGGCCTCCAACCTCAAGGCGCGCATCGCCGAGGTGCTGAAGGCCGAGGGGTTCATCCAGGACTACGTCCTCCACAAGGACGACGCCCACCAGGGGGCCATCACCATCCTGCTGAAGTACGGGCCCGATCGCGAGCCCGCCATCAGCGACATCAAGCGGGTGTCCAAGCCGGGACTCCGGCGCTACGTGGCCACCGGCGAGATCCCCCGCGTCCTGAACGGCATGGGGATCGCCATCCTCTCGACGTCGAAGGGCGTCCTGGTGGACCGCGAGGCCCGCAAGCAGAAGGTGGGCGGCGAGCTCATCTGCACCGTCTGGTAGGAGCGTCCATGTCCCGCGTCGGAAAGCTGCCGGTCAAGATCCCGGAGAAGGTCAAGGTCGCCGTGGACGGTTCCACGGTGAAGGTCGAGGGCCCCAAGGGCAAGACCTCCTTCCCGTTCAACTCCCTCATGAAGGTCCAGGTCGAGAAGGGCGAGGTGAAGGTCCTCCGCCCCGACGAGTCGACGCTGGCCCGCTCCCTCCACGGCCTGACCCGCACCCTGGTCAAGAACGCCATCGAGGGCGTCACCCAGGGTTACGAGCGCTCGCTCGACATCGTGGGCGTCGGCTTCAAGGCCGAGGCCAAGGGCAAGGAGATCCACTTCGCCATCGGGTTCTCCCACCCCGTGGTCTTCAAGCTCCCCGAGGGCATCACCGCCGAGGTGGACGCCAAGCAGACGAAGGTCGTCGTGCGCGGCGCCGACAAGCACCAGGTGGGCATGACCGCCGCCCGCATCCGCGAGCTGCGGCCGCCCGAGCCGTACAAGGGCAAGGGCATCAAGTACAGCACCGAGATCATCCGCCGCAAGGAAGGCAAGACCGGCGCGGCCTAGCCGCCGCCCGCTCATGCGCCGGCTGGGGCTGCGCCGGCGCACGGAGGACGAACCATGGCAGAGAAGACCACTCCCCGCGAGAAGCGCAAGGCGCGCATCCGCAAGAAGCTGTCCGGCACGGCGGAGCGCCCGCGCCTCACCGTGTACCGGAGCCTGAACCACGTCTACGCCCAGGTGGTGGACGACGTGGCCGGCCGCACCATCGCCTTCGTGGGCACCACGTCGAAGGCGCTGCGCGAGGCCGTGAAGGAGGACGACAAGACCGCGGCGGCCAAGAAGGTGGGCGCCGCCATCGCCAGGGCCGCGCTCGAGAAGGGCGTGACCCAGGTGGTCTTCGATCGCAACGGGTTCGACTACCACGGCCGGGTCGCCGCGGTGGCGGAGGCGGCCCGCGAGGCCGGCCTCAAGTTCTAGGCACCGCAGGACCGAGGGACGAATGGCTGCTCCCATCAACGTGAACGATCTCGAGCTGACGGACCGCGTGGTCCACATCAACCGCGTCGCCAAGGTGGTGAAGGGCGGCCGGCGCTTCAGCTTCTCCGCACTCATCGTCGTCGGCGACGGCCAGGGGCACGTCGGCGTGGGCCTGGGCAAGGCCAACGAGGTGCCGGAGGCCATCCGCAAGGGCGGCGAGCAGGCGAAGAAGAACGTCTTCCGCGTCCCGCTCTCCGGCACCACCATCCCGCACGAGGTGCTCGGCCACTTCGGCGCGGGCCGGGTGCTGCTCAAGCCCGCCAGCGAGGGTACCGGCGTCATCGCCGGCGGCGCCGTCCGCGCCGTCCTCGAGGCCGCCGGGGTGCGCAACGTGCTCACGAAGAGCCAGGGCTCGCGCAACCCGCACAACGTCCTCAAGGCGACCGTGGCGGGGCTGAAGGCGCTGCGGAACCCGGAGCGCGTGGCCAAGATGCGCGGCAAGGACGCCGCCGAGATGCAGGGATAGGACGGAGACTTTCGATGGCTGCCATCAAGGTGACGCTGAAGCGGGGGCTGGCCGGCTGCCCGGCCTCCCACCGGACGATCGTGGCGGGGATGGGTCTCAAGAAGACCGACTCGCACAAGCTCCTCCCGGACACCCCGTCGACGATGGGGATGATCCGCAAGGTCGGCTACCTGCTCGCCTGGGAGCGCGTGGACGCCCCGGCGCCGCTGGGTCGCAAGGCCAGGAAGTCCTAGGGCGCACAGGGCGCTTGGCGCGCCCCGCCCCAAACGGGTAGAAAGGAACGCTCATGTCTCTCAGCCAGCTCAAGGCGCCCCGGGGCGCAACCCGGGTCCGCAAGCGGGTCGGTCGCGGCCAGGCCTCCGGCCTCGGCAAGACCGCCGGCCGCGGCGGCAAGGGCCAGAAGGCCCGCACCGGCAACATGCACTTCGAGGGCTTCGAGGGCGGCCAGATGCCGCTGCAGCGCCGGCTCCCGAAGTTCGGCTTCAAGAACTTCTTCCGGCGCGAGTACGAGGAGGTCCGGGTGACCGACCTCGCCGCGCTCCCGGCCGGCGGCGTGGTCGACGGCGCGGCGCTGAAGGCGGCCGGGCTCGTCCGCGGCAACGCCGACGGCGTGGTCGTCCTCGGCAAGGGCGACCTCTCCGGCGCCTACACCGTGCGGGTCGACCGGGTCACGGCCGGCGCGCGCGAGGCCATCGAGAAGGCCGGCGGGAAGGTCGAGCTGCTCCCGCGCCGCCAGACGATGGGCGAGAAGCAGAAGGCGGAGAAGAAGGCCAAGTCGAAGAAGGCGTAGGCGGCGCAGGGGGAACCGGGATGCTCACCACCAGTCTGGCCAACATCTTCCGCGTACCGGAGCTCCGCAAGCGGCTCCTCTTCACGCTCGGGATGCTGGCCGTCTACCGGCTCGGCGTGTTCGTCTCCACGCCCGGCGTCGATCGCGTCGCCATGCGCAAGGTCGTCGCCAGCCAGGGCGGCCTCCTCGGCCTCTTCAACCTGTTCTCCGGCGGCGCCCTCGAGCAGCTGTCGATCTTCGCGCTGGGCATCATGCCCTACGTGTCGGCCTCCATCATCCTGCAGCTCCTCACCGTCGTGGTCCCGGCGCTCGAGAAGATGCAGAAGGAGGGCGAGGTCGGTCGCAAGCGCATCACCCAGTACACCCGCTACGGCACCGTGGTGCTCGCCGCCATCCAGGGCATCGGCATCGCCACCTATCTCGAGTCCCTGCGCGATCCGTCGGGCCTCCCGGTGGTCGCGATCCCGGGCTGGTCGTTCCGGATCCTCACCGTCATCACGCTCTCCGCCGGCACCGCCTTCATCATGTGGATGGGCGAGCAGATCACCGAGCGGGGCATCGGCAACGGCATCTCCCTCATCATCTTCGCGGGCATCGTCGCCCGCATCCCCGACGCCGCCTTCCAGCTCTACGCCGCCTACCGGGCGCCCGGCGCCGGCATGGACGAGCTCCGGCTCGTGATCCTCGTCGCGGTCATGGTGGCGGTCGTCGGGTTCATCGTCTTCGTCGAGCGCGCCCAGCGGCGCATCCCGGTGCAATACGCGAAGCGCGTGGTCGGGCGGCGCACCTACGGCGGCCAGAGCACCCACCTGCCGCTCAAGGTGAACACCTCGGGCGTCATCCCGCCCATCTTCGCCTCCTCGGTGCTCCTCTTCCCCGCCACGCTCGCGTCCTGGTTCCCGTTCCTCCAGCGCATCTCCGACGAGATGCGCCCGGGCGGCTGGGTCTACAACACGCTCTACGTCGTCCTCATCGTCTTCTTCGCCTACTTCTACACGGCGGTGACCTTCAACCCGGTGGACGTCGCCGACAACCTGAAGAAGTACGGCGGCTACATCCCCGGCATCCGCCCCGGCAAGAAGACCGCCGAGTACATCGACTACGTGCTCTCCCGCATCACCTTCGGCGGGGCGATGTACCTGGCCGCCGTGAGCATCCTGCCCACCGTCCTCATCAACCAGTTCGGCGTGCCCTTCTACTTCGGCGGGACGGCGCTCCTCATCGTGGTCGGCGTCGCGCTCGACACCGTCCAGCAGATCGAGGGGCACCTCATCACCCGCCACTACGAGGGCTTCACCGGTCCCCGGGGCCCCCGCATCCGCGGTCGCGCCACCGCGGGCCTGAACGCGTGACCGGCCGCCTGGCGGCCGCCCGGAGGCGAGCGTGATCCTCATCCTGCTGGGGCCCCCGGGTGCGGGCAAGGGAACGCAGGCCAAGCTCCTCTCGCAGGAGCTCCAGATCCCGCACATCTCCACCGGCGACATGTTCCGCGACCACAAGGCGCGGGGCACGGAGCTCGGCAAGAAGGTGGACGCGATCATGGCCTCGGGCGGGCTCGTGCCCGACGACGTGACGAACGACATGGTGAAGGACCGCCTGTCCCGGCCCGACGTCGCGCGGGGCTTCATCCTCGACGGCTACCCGCGCACCGCGGCCCAGGCCGCCTACCTCGACCAGCTGCTCGTCTCGATGGGGCGGAGGCTCGACCGCGCGCTGTCCTACGAGATCGCCCAGGACCTGCTCGTCGACCGGATGAGCGGGCGCCGCAGCTGCCCGAAGTGCGGTGCGGTCTACCACGTCACCGCGAACCCGCCGCGGCAGGCCGGGGTCTGCGACCGCGAGGGCGCGGAGCTCGTGCAGCGCGACGACGACAAGGCCGAGACGGTGGCCCGACGCCTGCGCGAGTACGACGCCAAGACCGAGCCGCTCAAGCGCTACTACGCGGAGCAGGGAAGCCTCTCCTCCGTCCCCGGCACCGGCACGCCCGAGGCGGTGCTGGCGTCGGCGCTCGGCGTCCTCGGCCGCGCCCGCCGGGCGTAGCCAGGAAGGTCGGCGGCCCCTTGCAGCTCAAGACCCCGGACGACCTCGCGCGCATGCGGGAGGCCGGGCGCGTGGTGCGCGCCGTGCTCGACGCGGTCGTGGCCGCCGCGGTCCCGGGGACGACCACCGCCGAGCTCGACCGCCTGGCGGAGGACCGGACCCGGGCGCTGGGCGCGGTGCCCGCCTTCAAGGGCTACCTCGGCTACCCCGCCAGCATCTGCATCTCGGTCAACGACGAGGTGGTCCACGGGATCCCCTCGCCCTCCCGGGTGCTCAGGGACGGCGACGTGGTGGGGCTCGACTTCGGCGCCATCCTCGCCGGGTTCCACGGGGACGCGGCCGAGACCGTCGTCGTGGGGGCGGGGAGCGAGCTCGCTTGCCGGCTCGTGGACGCCACCCGGGCGGCCCTCGCCGCCGGCATCGGCGCGGCCGTGCCCGGCGGACGGGTGGGGGACATCGGCGCCGCGGTCCAGGCCCGGGCCGAGGCGGCCGGCTTCTCCGTGGTGAGGCAGTTCGTGGGGCACGGCATCGGCCGGAAGCTCCACGAGCCGCCCCAGGTCCCGAACTTCGGCCCGCCGGGGACGGGCTCCTGGCTCCGCCCGGGACTCGTGCTCGCCATCGAGCCCATGGTGAACGTGGGGCTTCCGGGGGTCCGCACCCTCGCGGACGGCTGGACGGCGGTGACCGAGGACGGGAGCCTTTCCGCCCACTTCGAGCACACCGTGGCGGTCACCGAGGCGGGGCCGGAGATCCTCACCCGGCCGGGTGCCTGAACGGATGGGCGATTTCGTGAATCGAGCCCTTGCAACGCGGAATTCCACGTGTTATGAGCGGCCCCTCGCAACGGACGGGTGCGACCCGTCCAGGTGCGCCAGGAGTCCAGTCAGGTCGAGGGGATACGGCAATTCCCCCGACTGTCCCGCCGGAAGGCACGGCGGGGCTTTTTTTCGTGCCAGAACTTTCGGTCGGGTGAACAGGTCATGAAGGTCCGCGCGTCGGTGAAGAAGATCTGCGACAAGTGCAAGGTCGTGAAGCGCAAGGGCGTCGTACGGATCATCTGCGCCGCCAACCCCCGCCACAAGCAGCGCCAGGGCTAGCCGCACCCCGCCCCGAGAATCGGAGAACCAGGAATGGCTCGCATTTCCGGCGTCGATCTTCCGGCTGAGAAGCGCGTCGAGATCTCGCTGCAGTACATCTACGGAATCGGCAAGGCCACGGCGAAGAAGATCCTCGCCCGGGCCGAGATCGACCCGGTCACGCGGACGAAGGATCTCGACGACGATCAGATCCGCCACATCCGCGAGGCCATCGAGGCCATCACCCCGGTCGAGGGCGACCTGCGGCGCGAGGTCTCGATGAACATCAAGCGCCTCATGGACCTCGGCTGCTACCGCGGCCTGCGCCACCGCAAGGGGCTCCCGGTCCGCGGCCAGCGCACCCACACGAACGCGCGCACCCGCAAGGGCCCGAAGCGCGGCCTCGTCCGCAAGGCGCCGGCCGCCGCGACGCCCGCCCCCCGGTAGTTCACGGGGAGTGACATCGAAGAGAACGGAGAACCAGAGTGGCTGACGAGAAGCAGGCCGAGAAGGCCGAGAAGCCCGCGAAGAAGGCCGAGGCGCCCGCCAAGGTCGAGGAGAGCGCCCCCTCGGCGCCCAACCTGACCGGCATCGAGCCGGTGACCGCGTCGCCCGTGACGCCCAAGAAGGGCAAGAAGCGGGTGAAGAAGAACGTGGCCAACGGGGTGGTGCACATCAACTCCACCTTCAACAACACGATGATCACCATCACCGACCCGGTGGGGAACGTCCTCTCCTGGTCGTCGGCCGGCGCGCGCGGCTTCAAGGGCTCGCGCAAGTCGACCCCGTTCGCGGCCCAGGTGGCCGCGGGCGACGCCGCCGCGAAGGCCATGGAGCACGGCCTGAAGGCGGTGGTGGTCATGGTGAAGGGGCCGGGGGCCGGGCGCGAGTCGGCGCTGCGGGCCATCGCCTCGGCGGGGCTCAAGATCTCGCTCATCAAGGACGTCACGCCCATCCCGCACAACGGCACCCGGCCGCCCAAGCGCCGGCGCGTCTGAGACGGACAGGAGACGAACACAGTGGCTCGTTACACCGAAAGCGTCTGCCGGCTCTGCCGCCGCGAGAATCTGAAGATGTACCTGAAGGGCGACCGCTGCTACACGGACAAGTGCGCCATCGAGCGCCGTCCGTACCCGCCCGGCCAGCACGGGCAGGGGCGGATCAAGTTCAGCGAGTACGGCGTCCAGCTCCGTGAGAAGCAGAAGGTGAAGCGGCTGTACGGGCTCCTCGAGTCCGGCTTCCGCCACGCCTTCGCGAGCGCCTCCGCCGCCAAGGGGCGCACCGGCGAGAACCTGCTCCGCGGCCTCGAGCTCCGGCTCGACAACGCGGTCTTCCGGCTCGGCTTCGCCGACAGCCGGAACGAGGCCCGGCAGCTCGTCCAGCACGGCCACTTCCGCGTGAACGGCCGCAAGGTCACCATCCCCTCCTACGAGCTGCGCGCCGGGGACGTGGTCGAGGTGCGCGACCGGAGCAAGAAGGTGGCCCGCATCGTCGAGGCCATCGAGGCGGTGGACCGCCGCGGCGTGCCGGGCTGGCTGGAGCTGGACAAGGCGGGCTTCAAGGGAACGGTGAAGACCACGCCGTCCCGCGAGGACATCACCATGCCCATCCAGGAGCAGCTCATCGTCGAGCTCTACTCGAAGTAGCCGGCGCGCGGGACCACGCGGTCCCGCACGCCGTCCCGCAGTCCCAACACGAAGCGTCGCGCGCCCCACGGCGCCCCGACCCCGCTGGGCAGCGGAGGAAGGGGAGGGGGCGGCGGCCCAAGGAGAATGCCCATGGCGGACGCACTCGTCACGAAGAACTGGCGCGACCTCATCAAGCCCCGCGGGCTCACGGTCGACCAGGAGTCGCTCACCAACACCTACGGCAAGTTCGTGGCCGAGCCCCTCGAGCGCGGCTTCGGCATCACGCTCGGCAACTCGCTGCGCCGCGTGCTCCTCTCGAGCCTGCAGGGCGCCGCCATCACCTCGGTGAAGATCGAGGGGGTGGAGCACGAGTTCATGGCCATCCCCGAGGTGGCCGAGGACGTCACCGACATCATCCTGAACCTCAAGGAGGTCCTCCTCCAGATCCACTCGAACGAGCAGAAGACGCTGCGCATCGAGGCGGAGGGGCCCCGCGAGATCAAGGCCGGCGACATCATCGCCGACGGCCAGGTCGAGATCCTGAACCCCGGCCACCACGTGCTGACCCTGAGCGAGGGCGGGCGGGTGCGCATGGAGATGACGGCGCGCCGCGGCCGCGGCTACGTCCCGGCGGAGCGCAACAAGGTCCCCGGGCAGCCCATCGGCACGGTGCCCATCGACGCGCTCTTCAGCCCCATCCGCAAGGTGAACTACCAGGTCACCAACGCGCGCGTCGGGCAGCAGACCGACTACGACAAGCTCACCCTCGAGGTCTGGACCGACGGGTCCGTGGCCCCGGCCGACGCCGTGGCCTTCGCCGCGAAGATCATGAAGGAGCAGCTCTCGATCTTCATCAACTTCGACGAGACCGAGGAGCCGGCCATCGAGATCGCGGCCGTCCCCGAGCAGGTCCTGAACGAGAACCTGTTCCGCTCGGTCGACGAGCTCGAGCTCTCGGTGCGCAGCGCGAACTGCCTCCAGAACGCCAACATCAAGACCATCGGCGACCTGGTGCAGAAGAGCGAGGCCGAGATGCTGAAGACGAAGAACTTCGGCCGGAAGTCGCTGAAGGAGATCAAGGAGATCCTCGCCGAGATGGGGCTCTCCCTCGGGATGAAGCTCGAGAACTGGCCCCCCAAGTCCGCGCCCGTGGCCCCCAAGGCCTAGGCCCCCACCGAACCCTCCGAGGGAGATTCCGAGATGAAGCACCGCGTAGCCGGCCGCCGGCTCGACCGCACCACCGAGCACCGGACGGCGATGTTCCGCAACCAGGTGGCCTCGCTGCTGCGCCACGAGCGCATCCACACCACGACCCCGAAGGCCAAGGAGCTGAAGCGGATCTTCGACAAGGTCGTCACGCTCGGCAAGAAGGGCACGCCGCACGCCCGCCGGGTGGCCTTCCGCGATCTCCGCGACGCGGAGATGATCGACAAGCTGTTCGGCCCCATCGCCGAGCGCTACGCGAAGCGCGCCGGCGGCTACACCCGCATCATCCGCACCGGGAAGCGGCACGGGGACAACGCCGACATGGCCTACATCGAGCTCGTCGACCGGGCTCCGGCCGGGGGCGAGGGCGAGAAGGCCGAGGCGGCGGAGAAGCCGGCCAAGGCGAAGAAGAAGAGCGAGACGAAGGCCACCGACGCCGAGAAGGCGCCCAAGGCCAAGGCCAAGAAGGCCAAGGGCGAGTAGCCCGGAAGGAGGATCGAGACATGGCGGTGGTTCTGCGCCTCTCCAGGGCGGGCACGCACAAGGCGCCCTTCTATCACGTGGTGGCGACCGACTCGCGCAAGCCGCGCGACGGGCGGTACCTCGAGGACGTGGGGACCTACGACCCCACGAAGACGCCGGTTCGCCTGCAGCTCAAGGCCGATCGCATCGAGTTCTGGCTCAAGGCGGGCGCGAAGCCCAGCCCCACGGTCGCCAAGCTCATCCGGCAGACCAGGAAGGCGGCGGCGAAGGCCTAGCCGGCCTCGCCCCCGGCGCCCATGCGCGACCTGCTCCTCTGGCTCACCCGGGAACTGGTCGAGCATCCGGACGCCGTCCGGGTCGACTCCGTCGATCGCGACCGGGCGGTGGTCCTCGAGGTGGCCGTCGACCCGTCCGACATCGGGCGGGTCATCGGGCGCGGCGGGAAGACCGCCAAGGCCATCCGGACGGTGGTCGACGCGGCGGCGCGGCGCGAGGGTCGCCGGGCGGTCGTCGACTTCCTCGACTGATGGCCTGGATCCGCCTCGGCACGGTCGCCCGGGCCGTCGGCCTCGACGGCCGGATCGGGGTGGCCGGGACCGAGGGGGCCGTGGCGCGGATGTCCGAGGTGGCGCTCCGCAGGGAGGGGGCGCCGGAGAAGGTCCGGCGGGTGCTGTCCGCCGGGCCGCAGGGCCGGATCTGGTGGGTGCGGCTCGAGGGCGTGACCGATCGCACGGCGGCCGAGGCGCTGCGCGGTGCGGAGGTCTGGGGGCGGCGGGAGGAGATGGGAGACGCCGGTCCCGGCCGGCACTTCTGGAGCGACATCCAGGGACTGCCGGTGACCACGGTGACCGGAGAGGACCTGGGCCGGGTCGAGGGGCTCTACGTGACCGGGGGCGTGGACGTGCTGGTGGTCCGCGGCCCCGGGGGCAGGGAACGGCTGGTGCCGCTCGCGCCCTGGGTCACGGTGGACGTGGGGCAGGGCCGGGTGGTGGTGGATCCACCGCCGGGGCTGCTCGAGGACGACGAGGAGGGACGCGGGACGGAGAGGAACCGGACGTGAAGCGGCTGGAGGTGGAGATCCTGACCCTGTTCCCCCGCATGTGCGAGGGGTACCTCGGGGAGAGCATCCTGGGGAAGGCCAGGGAGTCGGGTCTCCTCGACGCGCGGGTGACGGACATCCGCGAGCACGCCTCCGGGAAGCACCGGGTCACCGACGACGCTCCCTACGGAGGGGGCGGCGGGATGGTGATGAAGCCGGAGCCGCTCACCGCCGCCATCGAGGCCGCCCGCGAGCGGCTGCCCGGGGCCCGGGTGCTGCTCACGAGCCCCCGGGGCCGCCGGCTCGACCAGCGGCTGGCCGAGGAGCTGGCGGAGCACGGACGGTTCATCGTCGCCTGCGGACGGTACGAGGGAGTGGACGAACGCGTGAAGGGTGCAGTCGACATGGAGGTCTCCCTGGGGGACTTCGTGCTCACCGGCGGCGAGCTGGCGGCGCTCTGCCTCGTCGACGCGGCGGCGCGCCTCGTCCCCGGGGTGCTCGGGAACGAGGGCTCGGCCGGCAGGGAGAGCTTCGCGGGAGAGCCCCTCCTGGAGTACCCTCACTACACCCGCCCACCGGTGTTCCGCGGAGAACGGGTCCCCGAGGTCCTGCTCTCCGGGGATCACCGGCGAGTGGAGCGGTGGCGCCGGCGCGAGTCGCTCCGGGCCACGCGCGACCGGCGCCCGGATCTGTTCGCGCGCCTGCAACTGGACGAAGAGGATCGCCGGCTCATCGAGGCCGGCGACGACGCGCTGTAAGGAGACGTGACGATGCTGCGCAAGGCGATTGCCGACGTCGAGGCGAAGTACCTCCGCAAGGACGTTCCCACCTTCCGGGCTGGGGACACCGTGCGGGTCCACACCAAGATCAAGGAAGGCGACAAGGAGCGCATCCAGCTGTACGAGGGCGTGGTCATCGCCTCGTCCGGCGGCAGCTCGCGCGCCATGTTCACCGTCCGCAAGATGAGCTACGGCGTCGGCGTCGAGCGCATCTTCCCGCTCCACAGCCCGCGCATCGACAAGATCGAGGTCGTGGGCCGCGGCGAGGTCCGCCGCTCGCGCCTGTACTACCTGCGCGACCTGCAGGGCAAGGCCGCCCGCGTGCAGCAGGAGGAGGGCAACACCGCCTCTCCCGCCGCCGCCAAGCCGGCCCAGGCCTAGGCCGGGCCTTTCCCGCGGTCCGCACGCGGAGTACAGTCGCAACCCGGCGTGCTCCTGCTCGAGATCGCAGCCCAGGGCGTTCGCGGATTCGCCCCCTCCGGGGGACGGGTCGGCCTGCGCCCGGGCTACAACGTCGTGGCCTGCGACGGGGCGACCCTGCGGCGCCTCGTCGCGGCGCTCCCCCACACCGACCTCCCGGTCGACCCGGCGCTG
>DAOMFN010000003.1:0-18990 GCA_035429785.1 Anaeromyxobacteraceae bacterium | reverse complement strand
CCCGGGGGGGCCGGAGGCGCGGGCGGCGCGGCGAGGGCGACTGCGACGAGGAGTGCGGAGAGCATGTTCGGGCTCCGTTCAGGCGAGCTGCCGGGCCGGGCGGGGGGCTGCGAGCCGGCCGAGGAGGAGGAACAGGGGGATGCCGAGCGCGGCGACGGCCACGATGATCTGGAGGCGCAGCGCCGACACCACCGGCGAGAGGACGTCGGCCGAGATGCGCAGCGCCTGGATCGCCCGCACCGCGGCGGTGGAGAGCTCCGAGAGGGCCGGAGCCCAGGCCGCCTGCCCGGCGAGGGCCAGCGCGACGACCAGCGCCGCCGTGACCGTGGCGAAGACGCCGACGGTGATCCGCCGCTCCGCCGCGCGGGCCGCCTCCCGCTCCTCGATGCGGGCCATGACGCCGCGGGTGAAGTCGGGGGGCGGCTCGGCGACCGGGAGGGAGGAGAGGGCCTCGGAGAGCGCCACGAACGAGCCGAGCAGGTCCTGGCAGGCGGTGCAGCCCTCGACGTGGGCGTCCACCCGGGCGGAGGCGTCGGCGGGCAGGGCGCCCTCGAGGTGAAGCTGGGCCTCCTCCTCGGTGATGTGTCGACGGTCCGTCATGGCGAGACCTCCTGTCCATCGAGCAGCGTGCGGAGCTGGGCGCGGGCGCGGTGCAGCCAGGTCATCACCGTTCCCATCGGGATCCCCATCGTCGAGGCGATCTCCTTGTAGGAGAGCTGCTCGACGTGGAAGAGGTGCACCACCTCGCGGTAGTTCGGGGGCAGGGCGGCCACGGCCTTCTCGAGCGCGTGGCGCGTCTGCGCCTTCTCCATGGCGTCGTCGGCCCGCTCGGCGCCCGTGTCGGGCAGCTCGCGGGAGGGGCCGTCGTCGTCCTCGGCGTCGAGCTCCAGCCGCACCCGCGCGGGGATGCGGCGGCGGAGGAGGTCGAGGCAGTGGTTGCGGGCGATGCGGAGCACCCAGGGAGTGAAGGGCTGGTCGAGGTCGTAGCTCTCGAGCGAGGCGTAGGCCCGGGTGAAGGCCTCCTGCGCGGCGTCCCGCGCCTCCTCGGGGTCGGAGAGCAGCCGCAGGCACAGGCCGTACACCGACCGCTTGTTCTCCTCCACGAGGCGCGCGAAGGCCTGGCGATCGCCCCGGCTGGCGGAGACGGCGAGGGTCGCTTCGTGGGACGGCGGTGACAAGAGGACCCGATCCCCCTTCGTCGAAGCGGTGGGCCAGGTGAGCGCGGAAGCTATCGCGGGAATCGCATGGGCTGCAACCATGCAACCCCCTACGCGGAGGGAAAGGGGCTATTTCAGCGAAATGGCTCGGCTTGACGGGCGCCTCGGAGGGGCTCTAGATGCTCCGGTGACCCGGCGCGCCCCCATCGTCCTCGACGGCAGCCTCGGCGAGGGGGGCGGACAGGTGCTGCGCACGGCGCTCAGCCTCTCGGCCGTGACCGGGACCCCGTTTCGCATCGAGCGACTGCGCCAGGGGCGCCTCAAGCCCGGTCTCCGACCCCAGCACCTCGCGGCAGCGCGCGCCACCGCGGAGCTGTGCGCAGCCCGGGTCGAGGGCGCCGAGGTGGGCGCCTCGGAAATTGCATTTGAACCTCGGGATCTTGCGAGATCGCGCTCCTTCCGCGTCGACATCGGCACCGCGGGCTCCGCTCCGCTCCTCTTCCAGACGCTCTGCTGGCCCCTGGCGCTCCAGGAGGCGGAGAGCACGCTGACCCTGTCGGGCGGAACCCACCAGGATCACAGCCCTTCCTTCCACTGGCTGGCCCTCGTCTGGGGGCCTGCGGTGGCGCGCCTGGGCTTCCCGGTCGAGTTCTCCCTCCAGCGGGCTGGTTTCTACCCCGAAGGGGGTGGAGAATTTTCCGCCGTGGTCCGGCCCGCGCGGGCGATGCCCCCGCTCGAGCTCATTCATCGAGGGACCCTCCTGGAGGCCGAGGCCCTGGGGCTGTCCGGGGGTGGGGCCTTCGCCGACGCCGAGCGGCTCGCGACCCGGGCCGAGCGGAGGATGAGGGAGCGGGGCGTCGTCTGCCCGGGACGGGCCCTGCCGATGCCCGCGGGGCCGTCGCGAGGGAACCACGTCCTCGTGCTGGCCCGGTTCGAGCGGACCGTCTCGGGCCAGGGAGCCACCGGCGACGCCAGCCGGGAGCCGGAGCGCGCCGCCGACGCCGCCGTGGCCGCCTTCGGGCGCTTTCTCGACGGCCGGGCGGCGGTGGACCCCCACCTCGGCGACCAGCTCCTCGTGCCGGCGGCGCTCGTGGCGGCCGGCCTGGCCCCGAGGCCCGACGGCGTCGACCGGGCCACCCGGTACACGGTGAGCGAGGTGACCGGGCACCTCGTGACCTGCGCCGAGGTGATTCGCCGCTTCCTCCCGGTGGAGATCGCGATCGACGGCGCGCCCGGTGGGGAGGGAGCCGTGACCGTCGGGCCTAGAACCAGCCCCGCCTCCTGAAGAGCAGGAACATCGCCGGGGGCAGCACCGCGACCGCCGCGATCACGACCCACCACCCGCGCACGTGGTCGGTGCCCGGCAGGTTCATCCCGAAGAAGCCGGTCAGGAAGGAGAGGGGCAGGAAGATGGTGGCGACGAGCGCCATCCGCGCCATCACGGCGCTCTGCCGGTTGTTGGTCGCCGACAGGTAGATCTCCATCGTCTGGGCGACGAGCTCCCGGGACACGTCGAGCTCCTCGGTGATGCGCACGATGTGGTCCTGCACGTCCCGGAAGTACGCCACGGTGCGCTCGTGCACCCCCGGCACGCCGGGACGGGACAGGGCCGCGAGCACCTCCCGCTGCGGAGCGATCCGGCGGCGCATGTGGGCGAGCCGGTGGCGCAGCTCGCCCAGGCGCCCCACGGCCTCCTGCTCGCGGGGGTTCTCGAGGATCTCCTCGGACAGGACCTCGACCTCGTCGGTGAGCTCGTCGGCGATCTGGAAGTGGGCGTCGGTGATCGCGTCGTAGACCAGGTAGAGGGCGAAGTCGGCCCCGCGCCCGAGCACGCCGGCGTCGGTCCGGGCCCGCTCGAGGACCTGCTCCAGCTCGGGGATGGGCGCCGCACGGACGGTGACGAGGGCGTCCGGCGTCAGGAAGGCGTGGAGCTCGAGGTCGTCGATCTCCACCCCGTTGCGGGGCGCGTGGAGCCGGTGGAGCACGACGAAGGCCTCGCCCGGGTAGTCCTCGAACTTGCTCCGTTGCCCCGCGTGGGCCGCGTCCTCGAGGGCCAGCGGGTGGAAGCCGAATCGGCTGGCCAGCCAGTCGAGGTTCTCGGCCTCGGGGCCGCAGTCGACCCAGAGCGTCGCCCCGGGCCCGGCCAGCTCGCGGCCGCCGGCCCGGACGACGCCCCCCTCGAGTCGAAGCACGCTCAGCACGGGAGCATCTTGGCACGCCGGGAGCCCGGGGAGCCGTTCCCGGCGGGGTCGCGCGCTCGTTGACCCGCCGCCGGACCCCGGCTATAGCCCCGCCACCATGGAGATCACGCTCGACGGCGCAATGGCGGCACTTCGCAAGGTGATGGACCCGGAGCTGCACCGGGACATCGTGAGCCTGGGGATGGTGAAGGACCTGAAGGTCGAGGGAGGCGCGGCGTCCCTGCAGGTGGAGCTGACCACGCCGGCCTGCCCCCTCAAGGACACCATCGCGAAGGACGTGGAGGCCGCCCTCCGGGGCGCCGGCGCGACCCGCGTGGACCTGCGCTTCGGCGCCAAGGTCCGGGCAGCCCCCGGGGTGGCCCAGTCGTCGATGACCCCGGGGGTGAAGAACATCGTCCTCGTCGGGGCCGGGAAGGGCGGAGTCGGGAAGTCCACGGTGACCATCAACCTCGCCCTCGCGCTGGCGCGCAGCGGCGCGAAGGTCGGGGTCCTCGACGCCGACATCTACGGACCCTCGCTGCCGCTCCTCACCGGGGTCACCGAGCGCCCCCGCACCGTCGAGGGGAACCGGCTCGACCCCCTCGAGGCCCACGGGCTCAAGCTCATGTCCATCGGGTTCCTCGTCGACCCCGACCAGGCGATGATCTGGCGCGGCCCCATGGTGACCGGCGCGCTCCTCCAGCTCATGCGGGACGTGAACTGGGGCGAGCTCGACTACCTCCTGCTCGACCTGCCCCCGGGCACCGGCGACGTCCCGCTCACCCTCGCCCAGAACGTGAAGGCGGCCGGGGTGGTCCTCGTCTCCACCCCGCAGGACATGGCGCTCGCCGACGTCATCCGCGCCAAGCTCATGTTCGACAAGGTGGGCATCCCGGTTCTCGGCATCGTGGAGAACATGTCCACCTTCGTCTGCCCCCACTGCCGGCAGGAGACCCCCATCTTCGACCACGGCGGCGCCCGGGCGGCGGCCGAGCGCATGGGCATGCGCTTCCTCGGCGAGATCCCGCTCGACCTCGCGGTCCGCGAGGGCGGGGACGCGGGCGTGCCGGTCGTGGAGGCGCTCCCGGACGGTCCCCAGGCCCGGGCCTTCGTGGCCATGGCCGGGCAGGTGGCCGGCGCCATCAGCGTGCAGGTCATGAAGGCGCCCCGGCTCCCGGTCATCGGCGCGACGCCCCGCGCCTGAGGTAGGCTAGGGACCATGGCCGACATCCCCGAGGTCCCTGGAGACGCCCCCGCGAACCCCGGAGAGCCCCCTGGAGGGCCCGGGACGGTCGGCTTCGTCGCCGACGTGGTCCGCAAGGCGGTGCTCACCGGCGTGGGCGCGCTCTTCCTCACCGAGGAGGGGGCCCGCAAGGTGGCGCGGGAGTGGAAGCTCCCCAAGGACCTCGCCACCTACCTCGTGTCGCAGGCCGCCGGCGCCCGCGACGAGGTGCTCCGCGTCGTGGCGCAGGAGCTGCGGCGCCTGCTCGACTCGGAGACCTTCCGCAAGGAGCTCCTGAAGTCGATCGAGAACATGACCGTCGAGATCCACGCCGAGATGCGGCTCAAGGCCTCGGACGGGGAGGGCGCGAGCCCGCCGGTGAAGGTCCGCGTGAAGCGCCGGGCGCCGGTCGAGGGGGAGGGCGGCGGCGAGTGAAGGGACTCCCGCGGCTGCTGCTCCTCCTGGGGTTCGGGGCCATCGGCCTCTTCTTCCTCCGCGGCGTGCCCCGGGACGTGACGATCGTCTACGACATCGCCGATCCGGCCCACGTCCGCGCCCTGGAGGTGGACGTGATGCGGGGGGGATCGCCGCTGCGCCACGCGGAGTACCGCTTCCCCGATGGCGCACCGCGGCAAGTGCGCCACCCGGTCCGGCTCCCCGACGGCGAGTACGAGGTGCGGCTGCGCGTCTCGCGAGGTCCCGGGGACCCCGAGCGGACCCGGCTGCCGCTCGTCGTCGACGACAGCGGCGCGGTGGTGCTCTTCGTGGGCGATGCGGCCCCACGGCCCGATTGACAAGCGCGCTCGAAAGTCCGTATCACGGTCCGTCCCCGTGGAAGGAGCGTGCATGGCGATCGAACGTGTCGCAGTCGTGGGCGCCGGGCAGATGGGCAGCGGGATCGCCCAGGTGGCCGCGCAATCGGGCCTCCGGGTCACGCTCCTGGACGGGGTCCCGGGCCTCGCCGCGAAGGCCCACGCGAAGATGGCCGGCGCCCTCCAGAAGCTGGTCGAGAAGGGGAAGATCACCGCCGAGGCCCGGCAGGGCACGCTCGACCGCATCACGCCGGCCGACGCGGTGGACGCGGCTGCCGGCGTCGACCTCGCCATCGAGGCCATCGTCGAGAAGGTGGAGCCCAAGATCGAGCTCGTCCGGAAGCTCGACGCGCTCCTGCCGCCCCACGCCATCCTGGCCTCGAACACGAGCTCCATCTCCATCACCCAGCTCGCGGCCGCCACGAAGCGCCCCGGCCAGTTCATCGGCATGCACTTCATGAACCCGCCGCCGGTGATGCAGCTCATCGAGGTCATCCGGGGCCTGCAGACGAGCGACGCCACCTGGAAGGCGGTCGTCGAGCTCGCCACGAAGACCTTCGGGAAGACCACCGTGACCTCGAAGGACGTCCCGGGCTTCATCGTGAACCGGGTGCTCATCCCGCTCATCAACGAGGCCTGCTTCGCGCTGCAGGAGGGGCTCGCCACGCCCGAGGACATCGACACGGGCGTGAAGCTGGGGCTGAACCACCCGATGGGGCCGCTCACGCTCGCCGACTTCATCGGCCTCGACACCTGCCTCTACATCGCCGACGTGCTCCACCGGGAGCTCGGCGACGACAAGTACCGGCCCGCGGCGCTCCTGCGCCAGTACGTCGCGGCGGGCTGGCTGGGACGCAAGAGCGGTCGAGGGTTCTACACCTACGCCTGATCCGCCCGCGGGGCGGCCGGAGGCCGGATGCAGCTCGAGAACATCCTGTGGCGGGTCGAGGACGGCGTCGGCATCGCCACGATGAACCGCCCCAAGGCGCTCAACGCGCTCGACACCCGCACCGTGGCCGAGCTCGGCCAGCTGCTCGGCGCCATCGAGGCCGACGCCACGCTCCGGGCGGTCGTCCTCACCGGCGGGGGCGAGAAGGCCTTCGTGGCGGGCGCCGACATCGCCGAGATGTCCCGGCTCTCCCCGCTCCAGGCCCGCCGGTTCGCCGAGGCCGGCCAGCGTACCTTCGAGCGGCTCGAGGCGCTGCCCGTCGTGACCATCGCGGCCGTGAACGGCTTCGCCCTCGGGGGCGGGTGCGAGCTCGCCATGGCCTGCGACCTCGTCTACGCGAGCGAGAAGGCCCGCTTCGGGCAGCCCGAGGTCAACCTGGGCATCATCCCGGCCTTCGGCGGCACCCAGCGGCTCCAGCGGCGCGTCGGGCCGGCCCGGGCCATGGAGATGATCCTCACCGGCGACATGGCCGACGCCGCCACCGCGAAGGCCTGGGGGCTGGCGCTCGACGTGCTGCCCCCGGAGAGGCTGCTCGAGCACGCCGTGGCCCAGGCGCGGAAGATCGCGTCCAAGGGGCCCGGGGCCATCGCCGCCGCGAAGCGCATCCTGCGGGCCACCGCGGCACCCCAGCTCGCCGCCGGCCAGGAGATGGAGGCCGTCGCCTTCGGCATGCTCTTCGGCACCGCCGACGGCAAGGAAGGGCTGCAGGCCTTCGTCGAGAAGCGTCCCGCCCGCTTCCAGGGCTCCTGATCCCGTCCACAGCGAGGAGACGATGAACGTCCAGCTCACCGAGGAGCAGCGCCAGGTCCGCGACCTCTGCCGGCAGTTCGCCGACTCCGAGCTCCGGCCCAACGCGCGGAAGTGGGACCACGAGCACTCCTTCCCGGCCGACGCCGTGAAGAAGCTGGCGGAGATGGGGCTGCTCGGCGTGGCCATCCCGGCCGAGCTCGGCGGGGCGGGGATGGACAACGTGAGCTACGCCGTCGCCATGGAGGAGATCTCCCGCGGCTGCGCCGGCACCGGCGTCATCATGAGCGTGAACAACTCGCTCTACTGCGACCCGGTGATGAAGTTCGGCACCGAGGAGCAGAAGCGGGAGTTCCTCGTCCCCTTCGCCCGCGGGGAGAGGCTCGGCGCCTTCGCGCTCACCGAGCCCATGAGCGGCTCCGACGCCGCCGAGATGCGGACGCTCGCCGTGAAGAAGGGCAACGAGTACGTGCTGAACGGCACGAAGAACTTCATCACGAACGGCCCCCAGGCCGACGTGGTCATCGTCTTCGCGATGACCGACCGCTCGAAGGGGCACAGGGGGATCAGCGCCTTCCTCGTCCCCACCAGCATGAAGGGGTTCACCCGCGGGAGGGCCGACGAGAAGGTGGGCATCCGCGCCTCCGGCTCCTGCACGCTCTTCTTCGAGGACGTGGTCCTGCCCGAGCGCTTCCGCCTGGGCGGAGAGGGGGAGGGGTTCAAGGTGGCGATGCAGACCCTCGACGGCGGGCGCATCGGCATCGCCGGCCAGGCCCTCGGGATCGCCCAGGCCGCCTACGAGGAGGCGGTGGCCTACGCCAAGGAGCGCAAGGCGTTCGGGCAGCCCATCACCCAGTTCCAGGCCATCCAGTTCATGCTCGCCGACATGGCCACCGAGATCGACGCGGCGCGCCTGCTCGTGTGGCGGGCGGCCTGGATGAAGGACCAGGGCGTGCGCCACAGCGCCGAGAGCGCCATGGCGAAGCTCTACGCCTCGGAGATGTGCGAGCGGGTGACCTCCAAGGCCATCCAGGTCCACGGCGGCTACGGCTACGTGAAGGAGTACGACGTGGAGCGCCACTGGCGGGACAGCCGCATCACCGAGATCTACGAGGGGACGAGCGAGATCCAGCGCCTCGTCATCGCCGCGAGCGTGCTCAAGGGTTAGGCGCCGTGGATTTCCGGGGCACCGAGGTCGAGGAGGCGGTCGCGGCCACCGCGCGGACGTTCGCTGCGGGGCGGGCCGCGCCGGCCGCGGCGGAGGCCGATCGGACCGGACGCTTCCCCGAGGAGCTCGTGCGCGAGCTGGGAGCGCTCGGACTGCTCTCGGTGAACGGGCCGGCGGAGCACGGCGGCTCGGAGGCCGGGGCGGTGGCGTACGCACGGGCGGTGATGGAGATCGCCCGGGCGGACTGCTCGCTGGCGGTGACCATGGCGGTGACCAACATGGTCGGCGAGACCATCGCCCGGTTCGGGACCGTGGAGCAGAAGGCCCGCTGCATCCCCCGGCTCGCGTCCGGGGAGTGGCTGGCCGGGTCCTTCGGCCTCTCCGAGCCGCAGGCCGGCAGCGACCCCAACTCGATGACCACCCGTGCCGACCGGCGCGGGGACCGGTTCGTGCTGAACGGCAGCAAGCAGTGGATCACGAGCGGGGACCGGGCCGGGGTCATCATCGTCTGGGCCCGCACCGACGTGGGGGCGGGGAACAAGGGCATCACCGCCTTCCTCGTCGAGGGGGGCACGCCGGGCCTCCTCGTCGGTCGTCACGAGGAGAAGATGGGGCTGCGCTCCTCGAGCACCGTCGGCCTCACCTTCGAGGACTGCGAGATCCCGGCGACCGCCGTGCTCGGGCAGGTGGGGCACGGCCTCCGGGTGGCGCTCGCCGCCCTCGACGGCGGGCGGATCGGCATCGCCGCCCAGGCCACCGGGACCATCCAGGCGGCGCTCGAGGCCTCGGCCCGCTACGCGCAGGACCGCAAGGCCTTCGGCGAGCCCATCGCGACGTTCCAGGCCGTCTCCTTCGCGCTCGCGGACATGCGCACCGCGCACGACGCCGCACGCCTCCTCACGCTCCGGGCAGCGAGCCTGAAGCAGGAGGGCCGGCCCTTCGGCCGGGAGGCGGCCATGGCCAAGCTCTTCGCCAGCGAGGCCGCGCAGGTCGCCGTCTCCCGGGCCGTCCAGATTCACGGCGGGTATGGGTACGTCGACGAGTTCCCCGTCGAGCGCCTCTTCCGCGACGCGCGGGTCCAGACCATCTACGAGGGGACGAGCGAGATCCAGCGGCTCGTCATCGCCCGGAGCATCCTGTCCGGCGACTGACCGCCCGGGCCCCGGCGCCGGGGCGAGCCGCCGCCGCACCGTCACCGTCCCGTTGCACGGGGCCGATCCCCCGGTTACGGAACCCGGCAGATGGAACCGAGCCTCACCACGGGGGACCTGGCCCGGGCGACCGGGGAGACGGTCCGCACGGTCCGCTTCTACGAGGAGCAGGGGCTCTTGCGCCCGGCCTCGCTGAGCGAGGGTGGACACCGGCGCTACGAGCGGGAAGCCCTCGAGCGACTCCAGCTCATCCTCGACCTCCGGGAGCTCGGCCTCTCGATCCCCGACATCCGCACCATGCTCGCGGTCCGCGAGGGCTGCCGCACGGCACTCGACTTCCGGAGGGCGCTCCGCGAGCGGCTCCCGGGGCACATCGCCCAGGCGAGGGACCGCATCGAGCGGCTGCGACGCCTCGAGTCGGAGCTCCGCCAGGCGCTCACCACCGTGGCACACGAGCCGGCCGACCCCGCGGCGCCGTGCCCGTGCTCCGTGGCCGCCGAGCAGGGGGCCCCGCGCATCGTCCGGGTGCTCGCCCGCACCGGGGAATGCCTGGGGCGGCACGGCCAGGGCCACGTCGGCCTGCCTTCCGCAGGCCGCGCGTCCAGTTGACATAATATACATTATCGGACCCACGATCACCGGGACCGGGCTTCGTCCGCGATGCACCGTCCACCGGCCATGACACTTCGCGATCGCCTGACCCGTCCCGATGGTTTCGCCTGGAATCCCTTCACGGGCTGGCCTGGCGTCGCCCTCCTCGGCGCCGTCCTCCTCGCAGGCTGCACGCCGCCGTCGCCCGCCCCGTCCGGAGGACCGTCCGGCCTCTCCGGCCCCACCGGACCGGCCGCTCCCGGGCCAAGCGGGCCAAGCGGGCCGCCGGCGCCCACCGGCCCGCTCCCGCTTCCGGGGCTGTCGGCCGATGCCCGCATCCCCGGCGGCGCCCCTGCCGTGCCCCTGGACCTGGCGGGAGCCTCGGTGGACCCCGGAGCCACCTTCGAGGTGCGCGTCTCCGCCCCGGTGCGCGGTGCCCGCCTCGTGCTCCTGGACGGCCAGGACGTCATGGTCCCGGCCAGCTCCGACGTGGAGCCGGGTCCGGTGTCCCGATTCACCCTCGTGCCACTCGAGCCGCTCCGGCCCGCCAGCCACTACCAGCTGCGACTGGAGGGCGTGGAGAGCCGTCTGGTCCGCGGAGACGACGCTCGGACCTACGAGCCCGCTGCGGTTCCCCTCACGACCACCGGCGAGCCGGCGCCGAAGCCGCCGCCCCGCAAGACCGGGAAGAAGAAGGTCCGCTGACGACGCCGGACCGTCCTCTCCGGACCCCTCGACAGCCGTTTCCCGGCCGCTACGCCGCCACCGGCAGCTCGACCCGGACGGTCGTTCCCGCCCCCACGGCGCTCGTCGCCGATATCTCGCCCCCGTGTGCGGCGACGATCGCGTGGCAGATGGCGAGGCCGAGCCCCATGCCCTGGCCCGCGCCTCGCGTCGTGAAGAACGGATCGAACATGCGGGCCTGGACCTCGGGGGGCATGCCGACGCCGTCATCCGACACCTCGATGCGGACCTTGCCCGGGGCTCCCGGCCCGACGCGCACCCGCACGCCGACGTGACGGCCGGCCGGGGCCGCGCGAAGGGCGTTGGAGACCAGGTTCACGAGCACCTGGACGAGCTGCCCCTCCGAGGCGAGGACGTCGGGCGCTCCGAGGTCTTCCACCGAGACCTTTCCCTGCGCGCGGATCGCTGCAGGGATCCAGTCCATGCACTCCTCCGCGGCCCTCCGCGGGGCGACCAGGCCGCGCCGCGCGCCGCCGCTCCCCAGGAGCGTCAGGTCCTTCACGATCGCGGCGATCCGGCGCTCGCCCGCGAGCGCGTCGGCCAGCGCGTCCTGCACCTTGCTCGCCACCGTCGCGACCGCCTCCCGGTCGAGAGGTGCTCCAGAGCGGAGCGCCGCGGCCAGGGCGCCCACCTCCTCCGCGGCGTAGCCGTGGGACGCCATGGCCCCGCCGAGCGGGTTGTTGATCTCGTGGGCCACCCCGGCGACGAGGGTCCCCAGGGTCGCGAGGCGCGACGTCACGGCGAGCTGGTCCCGGAGGGCCTTCTCGCGCGTGATGTCGCGGACCAGGACCCACAGGCCGCCGACCTCGTCGCCCTGGCGACGCGCCCGGACGCGCAGCTCGACGGGGAAGACCGTTCCGTCCTTGCGCCGGTACTCCTTCTCGTAGGTGATGACCCCGCGAGGATCCCGGAGGAGCTCGGCGACACGGCGGGCCTCGTCCGCGTGCCAGCGCTCCGGGGTCAGGTCCTGGTATCGCAGCCCGCGGAGCTCCTCGGCCCCGTACCCGAGCATTCGCCGGTAGGCCTCGTTGAAGTCGAGGAGGGCGCCGTCCAGGGTCACGGAGCAGACACCGTCGCCGAGCCCGTCGTACAGCTCCGTGTACCGGCTCTGCGAGCTGGCCAGGGCGGCCTCGGCGCGGCGGCGTTCGTCCAGGTCGACGACGTCGGAAACGAACAACCGGACCGAGCCGTCCGGGTTGCGGACGACCGAGGAGGTCAGATCTCCCCATGCGGTGGCTCCGTCCTTGCGCCGGTAGCGCTTCTCCATCCGGAGCGATGTGCGCCCCGCCGCCGCCTCGGCACCCGCGGCCCGGGTCGAGGCGAGGTCCTCGGGTGCGGTGACCTCCGCGACGTCCTTCCCCACCAGTTCCGGCGGCTCGTAGCCCAGGAACCGGGCGAAGGCGCCGTTCACGCGGACGATGCGCCCATCCGGGCCGGTGAGGGCCTTGCCGATGGGGGCGTTCTCGAAGGCGGTCCGGAAGAGCTCCTCGCTCTCGGCGGTCCGCCGCAGGGCCTCCCGCTGATCGCGCTCGGCCAGGTACTGGAGGCGCCGGCTCCGGTGGAGGCGCCAGGAGATGAACGCCCCGCCCAGGTTGGCGGTTACGAGAGACAGCGCCAGCAGGAGGACCGCGGGCACCGGCGGGGGAACCCGGAAGGTGGCGATCCAGGCCACGCAGGCGCCGGTCACGATGCCCCCGCCGAGCGCCTGGTACCAGAACCGGTTGGGGATCACCGCCCACGCCAGGAGCGTGCCGATGACGTTCTGCAAGGCCGGGAGGTAGTAGTCGGCGGGGCGGGTGGACTGGATGGCAACCGTGAAGAGGGCGCCCGCCGCCAGGTTGAGGAGGATGGACAGGTCGAGCGCGTCGCGGCTCCGGGCCCGGAGTCCGAGGACCACCACCGCCACCCCGGACGCCGTGTAGACCGCCCGCACCGCGAACAGCAGGGGGAGGACCGGCGAATGGCGCGCAAAGACCAGGTCGTTGTAGATGAAGAAGAAGGAGATCGCGGTCAGGACCCCGACCACGATGGCCGAGTCGCGCCCGTCCTCCCGGAGTCGGGACCGTCGATACTCGACCTCGAGTTCGGCAGGGCGCAGCGACGGCCCGGCCAGCCAGCCGGATGGCCGGTCGGTCGACGCAGCGTTCCACCCGTCCGGCACGCGCCCCTCCCCGTCCGTAATTATCCAGGGCCGGCGGGCAAGGGGGCAAGGTCTATCCGGGATTCCCGGCACGAAGCCCACACGGGGTGTGCATCACGACCCCGACGGGGTGGACCAGCCCCGGGCGAGCACGGGCAGGACCGGCAGGTCCGCCTCGCAGAAGTCGTAGCGCGGAAGGTCCTCCGGGACGGCCCACTCCAGTGCCGCCGCGCCCAGCGCGCGCGGGGTCGCCTCCGTCGGCATCGTGCAGGCGTAGAACGCCAGCTCGACCTCGAGGTCGGGGTACCGGTGGGCGGTCCGCGCGAGCAGCGGGCCGACGTCGACGGCGCAGTCGAGCTCCTCCCGGATCTCGCGGACCAGCGCCGCCTCGTCCGCCTCGCCCGGCTCCACCTTGCCGCCCGGGAACTCCCACTTCCCTCCCCGGTCGGCGTGCGCGTGGCGGCGCGCCACCAGGATGCGGCCGTCCCGCCGGATGACGGCGGCGACGACCCGGATCCGCCTCACCGGAGGTCGACGGCGAGGAGCTCGCCGGCGTTGGAGAGCAGGTAGAGGCGCTTCCCCTGGACGGCGGGGCTCGCCGTGGCGCCCGAGCCGCGCGTGAAGAAGCGGAGCTTCTTCCCGGTGCGCCGGTCGAGCACGAGGAGCCCCCGGCCGTTCGGGACCAGGATGAGCCCCTTCACGACGATCGGCTCGGCGAGCGGAGATCCCTCGAGCGGCGTCGCCCAGAGCTGCTTGCCCGTGCGGGCGTCGAAGCCGAGGACCTCCGCGGTCGTCACCACGACGAGGACGTCGCCGTCGAGCTGGGCCTTGTACGCGAACAGGGCCTTCGATTCCCAGACCGGGGCGCCGCTGCCGCGTTCGAGGGCCGCGACCTGTCCGCCGTAGCTCACCGCGTACACCCGATCCTTCGAGACCTCGATGTCGGCGCTGATGTCCGGATACACGCCGCGCCCGACCTTGCGCTCCCACTTCACGGCGCCGTTCGCGGCGTCGAGCGCCACGACGGAGCCGTCGGCGAATCCCTGGTAGAGCACGCCGTCGGCCACCTTCGGCTGCCCCACGCCGAGAATGACGAACTTCCCCGTGGGCTCCCGCCGGAAGTGCCAGCGCCAGGTGCCCGTGGCCGCGTCGAGCGCGAGGACCGTTCCCTCCAGGGTGGCGAGGTAGACGGTGTCGCCCACGATCACCGGCTGGGAGCCGAACTCCTCGCGGAGGGCGTAGCGCCATCGGACCTCGCCCCGGGCGGCGTCGAACGCCGTGACCTTGCCGTCGATCCCGGCGACGATGACGAGCCCGTCGCCGATGGCCGGCGCGCCGAGGAAGGGCCCCTTGCCCTGGTGGTGCCAGAGCTCCTTGCCGTCCGGGGAGAAGGCCTGGACGTAGCCGTCGCGGGTGGCCACGACGACCATGCCGGTGAGCGGGTCGATGGCGGGGCCGGCCGGCTCGAAGGGCTTGTACTCGAGCAGGTAGGGCTCGACGAGCGGCTTTCGCCAGGCGACGGCGAAGAGGCTGTCGGTCGGCGCGGGCGGGGGCGCCGCCGCGGCCACCACCAGGGCCAGGAGGGCGCCCGACGCGTGGAGCACGTTCGCCTACCGGGCTCCGCCGAGGGCGGCGAGCTGCTTGTCGGCGTCCGGGCGGAGCTGGGAGTCCTTGTGGTCCTGGGGGAAGGCCTCGAGGAGCTTGCGGGCCTCGTCGGCCTTGCCGCTCCGCGCCAGGAGCCGGGCGCGCTCCAGCGTGGCCCGGTCGGCCCGGGCGGGAACCTGGCCCTGGAGCTTCTCGTACTGCGCCAGGGCGCCGGGGACGTCCCCCTTCGCCTCCTTGGCCCGCGCGATGCCCTCGATGGCGACGAACACCAGCGTGTCCTTGGGACCGGCGCCGGCGAGGTAGCCCTCGTAGTCGGCGATGGCGGCATCCCAGGCGGCGAGGCGGAGGTTGGCGGCGCCGGAGGCGAGCGCAGCCGTGCGCGCGGCGTCGCTCGACGGGTAGGCCTGGCGGAGCTCGGCGGCGCGGGCCAGGACCGACCGGTACTGGGCCTCGGCGTTCGGGAAGGTGGGGACGGAGACGCCCGGGAGCGGCACGCTGGAGATCTGGGCGTCGGCGTCGTCGAGGGTGCGGAAGAGCATCCCGCCGGCCGAGGCCTTGCGGGAGTCGTTCCAGGCGAGGACGCCCAGCACGACCGCGACCACGGCGAGCGCGGCGACCACGGCGGCGACGATGGCCTTCTGCTTCCCCGAGATCCAGGAGGCGGCCTTTCCGGCAGCCGTCTGGAAGGCGTCGGGGGCCTTCATGTCCTTGCGGGTCAGCTCCTCGGCGTGTCTCGACATGTCTCTCCCGTGGATCCCTGCGAAAAGTCGGCACAATCTAGGCGGGGTGGCAGGGGGCGTCAAGCGCCGCGGCGACCCTTCGACTTCCCGCCGGGCCGCTCGCGCCGCGCGCGTTCCCGGTAGACGAAGCGGATGGGAACCCGCAGCGCGAACGCCTCCCGGAACCGGTTCTCCACGAACCGCTTGTAGTGGTCGGGGATGGTCTCCGGGCGGCTCGCCTGGATGACGAGCGTGGGCGGGGAGGTGCCGGCCATGCTCACGTAGTAGAGCTTCACCGGGTGGCCGTGGGAGAGCGGGGCCGGATGGGCCTCCTGGATGGCCTCGAGGAGCGCGTTCAGCCGAGGGGTCGGCAGGCGGGTGCGGTACTGCCGCGCGAGCCGGGTCGACTCCCGCAGCAGCGCCGAGACCCCCTTCCCCTCGCGCGCCGACACGAAGAGCACCGGCGCCCAGGAGACGAACGGCAGCTTGCGGGCCAGCTCCTCCCGGTAGTAGCGCTGCGTCGCCCCTGCGGCCTGCGCCACGTCCCACTTGTTCACCACGAGGACGATGGCCTTCCCCCGCTCGAGCACCAGGCCCGCGAGCCGCGCATCCTGGTCCGCACCGGCCTCCTGCGCGTCGAGCACGATCGCGACGACGTCGGCGTCGTCGATGGAGCGCATCGCCCGCACGATCGAGAAGCGCTCGACCTGCTGGGCGATGGAGCGCTTCCTCCGGATGCCGGCCGTGTCGGTCACGACGAAGCGCTGCCCCTCGTGCTCCACGACCGAGTCGATGCTGTCGCGGGTCGTGCCCGCGACCTCGGAGACCACCAGCCGCTCCTCCCGCAGCATCGCGTTCACGAGCGTGCTCTTGCCGACGTTGGGACGCCCGACGATGGCGAGCCGGATCTCCCGCCCCACGTCCTCCTCGGAGGGGCCCTCCTCCTCGTCGGCCGCTTCCGGCGCCTTCCGCCGTTCGCGCCGCGGGAGGCGCTCCTCCCGGGGCGCCTCGGGCGCGGGGGTGCCGCGGGCCGCCAGCGACTCCAGCACCTCGCCGAGGAGCGTCTCCACGCCCCGGCCGTGCTCGGCGGACACCGGCACGACCGCGCCGAAGCCCAGGTCGTAGAACTCGGCGACCGGGGCCGCGGCCTCGGTCGCCGCGGTGTCGATCTTGTTCACCGCCACGAAGAGCGGCTTCCCGGAGCGGCGGAGGAGGTCGGCCACGGCGCGATCGACCGCCGTGGGCCCTTCCCGGCCGTCCACGACCAGGATCACCGCCTGGGCCTCGTCGACGGCGAGCTGGGCCTGCTGCTGCACGCTCCGCATGAGCGCCCGGTCGCCCGGGTCGGCCCGGCCGCGCGGCGGCACCGGGTCGAAGCCGCCCGTGTCCACCGCGGAGAGGAGCCGGCCGTCCCAGGTGAAGTCGCCGTAGTTGCGGTCGCGGGTGACCCCGGGGACGTCCTCGACGATGGCGGCGCGGCGCCCCACGATGCGGTTGAAGAGCGTGGACTTCCCCACGTTCGGGCGCCCCACGAAGGCGACGAGCGGTCTCGGGCTCACGGTGCGATCCCCAGGCGGCGGAGCGTCTCCATCCGCTCCGACCAGCGCTCCTCGACCTTGACGGTGCAGCGCAGGAAGACCTTGGCCCCGAGGAGCCGCTCCAGCCGCTCCCGGGCCCTCGTCCCGATCCGCTTCAGCATGGAGCCGCCCTTCCCGATGACGATGGCCTTCTGCGACTCGCGCTCGACCCAGATGACGGCGCCGATGCGGACGAGCCCACCCCCGTCCCTGCGCTCCGACTCGTCGAACTCCTCCACCTCGACGGCCGCGGAGTACGGCAGCTCCTCCCGGGTGAGCTCCATGACCTGCTCCCGCACGTACTCGGCGGCGAGCACCCGCTCGGCCTGGTCGGTGAGGGTGTCGAGGGGGAAGAGCGGCGCCTCCGAGACCGGGCAGTGCCGGGCGAGCGCCGGGGCCAGCCGGTCGACGTTCTCCCCGGTCCGGGCCGAGAACGGGACCACCTCGGCCCAGTCGAGGAGCCCCTGGTGCGCGGCGATGAAGGGGAGCAGCGCCTGGCGCGGGACGAGGTCGATCTTGTTCACTCCCAGCACGGCCGGCTTCCCGGAGCGGCGGACCTCGTCCACCACGGTGCGGACCGTCTCCCCGACCTCGACCCCGCCGTCCTTGCCCGCCGTGGCCTCGACGAGCACGAGCGCCACGTCCACCTCGGAGAGGGTGGAGAGGGCCGTCTCGACCATCCGGCGGTTGAGCGGCCCCTTCGCCTTGTGGATGCCGGGCGTGTCGAAGAGGGCGAGCTGGAAGCCCTCCCCGTTCACCACCCCCAGGATGCGGGTGCGCGTGGTCTGGGGGCGCGACGTGACGATCGCCACGTGCTCCCCCAGCAGGCGGTTGAGCAGCGTCGACTTCCCGACGTTGGGACGTCCCAGGATGGCGACGAAGCCGGCGTGGAACGTCCCGGACCGGGTCACTCCGCCACCGGCCCCCGGGTGATGGTGACCTTCTCCAGCTTCACCTTGGAGTTGCCGGTCCGCGCGATCTTCGCCACGAGCTCGCCGCCCTTCACGACCTCGCCGAAGATGGTGTGGCCGCGGTTCAGGTGCGGGGTGGGCACCTCGGTGATGAAGAACTGGGACCCGTTCGTGTTCGGGCCGGCGTTCGCCATCGCGAGGAGCCCGGGCCGGTCGAACCGGTTGTCGGGGCCGATCTCGTCGGCGAACCGGTAGCCCGGGCCACCGGTGCCGGTGCCCAGCGGGTCGCCCCCCTGGATCATGAAGTCCGGGATGACGCGGTGGAAGACGGTCCCGTCGTACAGGGGCTTCTTCACCTTGGCGCCCGAGCGCGGGTCGGCCCACTCCTTCGTGCCCTCGGCGAGCCCGACGAAGTTCTCCACCGTCTTCGGGGCCTTCTCGGGGAGGAGCTTCACGACGATGTCGCCGGCGGACGTCTTGAACGTGGCGTGGAGGGTCTCGGCCATGGGTCTCTCCTACTTGCAGGTGGGGGCGGTCTTCGAGATGACGACGCGGTCGAGCCGGACCTTCGAGTTCCCGGCGCGGGCGATCTTGCCGACGAGGTCGCACCCGCAGACCCCGGTCCCGATGTGGACGTAGCCGCAGGTCTTCGAGGAATCGTTCGGGCAGGGCTTCGGGTCGAGGTGGGGGGTCACGACCTCGGTGATGAAGAACTGCGACCCGTTCGAGTTGGGGCCGGAGTTCGCCATGGCGAGCTGGCAGGGCGTGCCGAAGCTCTTCGTGCCCGGCTTGGGAAGCTCGTCGGGGAAGCTGTAGCCGGGGCCGCGGATGCCGAAGGGCATGCCGTCCTTGGCCGTCGTCGCCCCGACCGCCGCGCCCTGGGACGAGGGATCGCCTCCCTGGATCATGAAGTT
This sequence comes from Anaeromyxobacteraceae bacterium, assembly GCA_035429785.1. Taxonomy (GTDB): domain Bacteria; phylum Myxococcota; class Myxococcia; order Myxococcales; family Anaeromyxobacteraceae; genus CAIOAK01. Next base: position 403 of record DAOMFN010000003.1, on the reverse strand, counting down.
CGGGATCACCCGGTGGAAGAGCGTCCCGTCGTAGAGCGGGCGCTTCACCTTCTTGCTCGTGAGGGGATCGGTCCACTCCTTCGTCCCCTCCGCGAGCCCCACGAAGTTCTTCACCGCGTTCGGCGCCTCGCCGGGGAGGAGCTTCACCCCGATCTTCCCCATGGACGTCTCGAACGTGGCGAACTGGTCCTGCGCGGATGCGACGGAGGCCGCCAGCGCGAGCGCCGCGGCGAGAGCGAGCTTGGTCATGGCGGGGATGCTAGTCACGCCCCCGCGGGACCGCAATCTTCCTCGCCTTGCCGCCCCGGGCCGCCGACGCGGCCGGCTTGCGGGTCCTCGCCTTCGCCGGCTTCGCCGGGCGCCCCGCCCGGGCCGCGGCGCGCTTCGCGGCAGGCTTTCGCGG
>DAOMFN010000002.1:0-19267 GCA_035429785.1 Anaeromyxobacteraceae bacterium | reverse complement strand
CCGGTCCTCGAGCGCCTCCCGGTCGCCGAGCAGCAGCCCGCGCGCGATCCCGCGCCGCCGGGCGGCCACCACGGCCGCGAGCGCGGTCTCGCTCTCCGCTGCGGGGACCGCCACGACCTGCGGCCCCCGCTCGCGGGCGCGGGCCACGAGATCGTCGAGGGTCCGGACCGGTTCCACGAGCGGGGGTTTGAACACGCCGGGGGCCGGGCCGCCAGCCCTTGCCGGGGACGCCCCGAAAAGGGAGAATCGCCGACCCATTTCCGGAGTGAGGCTCGAACGATCGTGCAGACGGTTGCGACGAAGGCGCCCGTGCGCGGGCTGTGGAGCGGCGACGAGGCGGTGGCCCTCGCCGCGCTGGACGGCGAGGTGGCCCTCGGCACGGGCTACCCGGGAACTCCCTCCACCGAGATCCTGGAGGCCTTCTCGGCCGCGGGGGGGCGCGCCCAGTGGGCCCCCAACGAGAAGGTGGCGCTCGAGGTCGGCCTCGGCGCCGCCTACGCCGGCGCCCGCGTGCTCGTCACGATGAAGCACGTGGGCGTCAACGTGGCCGCCGACCCGCTCTTCACCGCCGCCTACACCGGCGTGGACGGGGCGCTCGTCCTCGTCTCGGCGGACGACCCGGGCATGGCCTCCTCGCAGAACGAGCAGGACAACCGGCGCTACGCGGTGGCCGCCGGCGTCCCCATGCTGGAGCCGGCCTCGTCCCAGGAGGCCTACGACTTCACCCTGGCGGCGCTGGAGCTCTCCGGCCGCTGGAGGATCCCGGTGATCCTCCGCATGACCACCCGGGTCTGCCACTCGAAGTCGGTGGTGGTGCGGCGCGAGCGCCCGCTCCCCCCCGCTCCGCCCCCCTCCTTCGTGCGCGACATCCGCGGCCGGGTCATGGTGCCGGGCTTCGCGCGCCCGGCCCACAGGAAGCTCCGGGAGAAGCTGGCCCAGATCGAGGCCTGGGCCGAGACCTCCCCGCTCAACCGGGTCATCCGGGCCAGCCCGGCGCTGGGCGTGGTGACGAACGGCATCTCCTTCCAGCACGTCCGCGAGGCCGCCCCGGAGGCCAGCGTCCTCAAGCTCGGCGTGGTCTACCCGCTCCCGGTCGAGGCCCTGCGCCGCTTCGCCGCCGGCGTGGAGCGCTGCGTGGTGGTGGAGGAGGGCGACCCGGTGATCCTGGAGGCCATGCGGGCCGCCGGCATCCCGGCGGAGGGGAAGACGGAGCGCTTCCGCTTCGGGGAGCTCTCGGTGGAGCGGGTGCGCCGCATCCTCGCCGGGGACGACTCGCCCGAGCCGCCGCCTGCCAAGGCCAAGCCTCCCGAGCTCTGCGAGGCCTGCCCGTACCACCCCGTCTACGGCTGCCTGCAGCGCATGGGCTGCATCGTGGCCGGCGACATCGGCTGCTACACGCTCGGCGTCATGGAGCCCTACCAGGCCATGGACACCTGCGTGGCCATGGGCGCGTCGGTGGGCGTGGGGCTCGGCCTCCGCCACGTGCTCCCCGAGGAGCAGGCGCGCAAGGTCGTCTCCATCATCGGCGACTCCACGTTCATCCACTCCGGCCTGAACGGCGTCGTGGAGATGGTCTACAACCCGCCCGCCACCGGCCACGTGCTCATCGTGCTCGACAACGGCACCACCGCGATGACCGGGCAGCAGGAGCACCCCGGCACCGGGCGCACGATGGAGCACGCGGCCACCGGCCACGTCTCCATCGAGGGGATGGCGCGCGCCGCCGGCATCCGGAACGTCGACGTGGTGGACCCGGTGAAGGACCCCCGGGGCTTCGAGGACCTGCTCCGCAAGCGGCTGGCCTCGAACGACCTCTCGGTCATCGTGGCCCGGCGCCCCTGCATCCTCGCCGCCGCCGACATCCGGCACTACGAGAAGCTGAACTCGGAGAAGGCGGCCCTCTCGGCCGCGCCCGGGTGCTCGGCCTGCGGGAGCCCGGATGCCGTCTAGCCGGGTGGTGAACGTGGTCTTCGCCGGGCTCGGCGGCCAGGGGGTCATCAAGGCCTCCGACGTGCTCGCCGACGCGGTCTTCCGCGCCGGCCACGACGTGAAGAAGGCCGAGATCCACGGGATGAGCCAGCGCGGCGGGTCGGTGACCTCCGACGTCCGCTTCGGCCCCGAGGTGCTCTCGCCGATGATCCCGGCCGGCGAGGCCGACTTCCTCGTGGTCCTCGCCCCGAGCCAGGTGGAGAACAACCTCCACGTCCTGCGCCCCACGGGCGTGCTCTTCCCGCCCGACCTCGTCCCGGAGTCGGCGCTCCGCAACAAGCGCAGCCTGAACGTGGCCCTGCTCGGCGCGCTCTCCCTGCACGTCGACCTGCCCGAGGAGCACTGGCGCGAGGCCATCGCGGCCTCCCTGCCCGAGCGTCTCCTGCAGGTGAACCTCGAGGCCTTCGAGGCCGGCCGGGCCGCCGAGCGCGCCCGCGCCGCCGCTGGAGGACGACATGGCCACCCCTGATCCCGCCCGCACCTTCCACCCCGCGAGCGCCCCCGACTACGTCCCGGCCGAGCAGCTCCGCGGGCTCCAGCTCGAGCGGCTCCGGCGCATCGTGCGCCGCGCCCACGAGCGGGTCCCGCTGTTCCGCACGCGCTGCCAGGAGCGGCAGGTCCAGCCGGCCGACCTGCGGACGCTGGAGGACCTGGCCCGCTTCCCCTTCACGCTGAAGACCGACCTCCGCGACACCTACCCGTTCGGCCTCTTCGCCTCCCCCATGGAGGAGATCGTGCGCCTGCACGCCTCCTCCGGCACCACCGGCAAGCCCACCGTGGTGGCCTACACGGCGGACGACCTGCGGGTCTGGACCGAGGTCATGGTCCGCAGCTTCGCCGCCTGCGGGCTCCACCGCGGCGACGTGGTCCAGAACGCCTACGGGTACGGCCTCTTCACCGGCGGTCTCGGCGCGCACTACGGCGCCGAGGCGCTGGGCGCGACCGTCATCCCCATCTCCGGCGGCAACACCGACCGGCAGATCATGGTCCTCCAGGACTTCGCGGTCACCGCCATCTGCTGCACGCCCAGCTACTTCCTGCACCTCACCGAGCGGGCCAAGGAGCTCGGCGCCGACTTCTCGCGGCTGCGCGCGGGCATCTTCGGGGCCGAGCCCTGGAGCGAGGCGATGCGCCGCCGCATCGAGGCCGACACCGGCGTGAAGGCCTACGACATCTACGGCCTCTCCGAGATCATCGGCCCCGGCGTGGGCATCGAGTGCTTCGCCCAGTCCGGCCTGCACGTCTTCGAGGACCACTTCTACCCGGAGGTGGTGGACCCGGCGTCGGGCGAGGTGCTCCCGGACGGCGCGGAGGGGGAGCTCGTGCTCACCACCCTCTCCAAGGACGCCATGCCCATGATCCGGTACCGGACGCGGGACGTGACGGCGATCATCCCCGAGCCCTGCGCCTGCGGCCGGTCCATCCGGCGCATCCGGCGCATCGGCCGGCGCTCCGACGACATGTTCATCATCCGGGGCGTGAACGTCTTCCCGAGCCAGGTGGAGACGGCGCTCCTCGCCGTGGAGGGGACGCTGCCGCACTACCAGATCGTCCTCACCCGCGAGAAGGGGCTCGACGAGATGGAGGTGAAGGTGGAGGTGACCCCCGAGGTCTTCTCCGACCAGATCCGGGCCCTGGAGGCGCTGCAGCACAAGCTCGAGCAGTCCCTCGACCACACGCTGGGCATCCGCGCCCGCGTCACCCTCGTCGGCCCCCGCACCATCCAGCGCAGCGAGGGGAAGGCGCGGCGGGTCATCGACCAGCGGCAGATCTGAAGTCCCGAAGCCCGCAGCCGGAGGTCCGCACATGAAGCTCCGCCAGCTCTCGCTCTTCCTCGAGAACCGCCCCGGCGCGCTGCGCCTCCCCTGCCAGGTGCTCGGGCAGGCCGGGATCGACATCCTCACGATGTCGCTCGCCGACACCCAGCAGTTCGGGATCCTCCGCGTGGTCGTGAAGGACGACGAGCGGGCCCGCAAGGTCCTGGAGGAGTCGGGCGCCGTCGTGAAGGTCACCGACGTGCTCGCCGTGGAGGTCCCCGACCGCGCCGGCGGACTCGCCGACATGCTCGGCGTCTTCGAGGGCACCGGCCTCTCCATCGAGTACATCTACCCGCTCGTGGCGGGCCACCGCGGCAAGACCGCGGTGCTCATCCTCCGCGTGGAGGACCCGGACCGCGCCGCGGCGCTGCTCCGCGCCCGGGACGTCCGCGTCCTCACCCGGGAGGAGGCCTTCGCCGCGGTGGGGGCCTGACCACGTCGATGCCAGCGGACGGCGCGAACCCGGTCTTCGACCCGGCCGAGCTCCTCCCGCGCGACCGGCTCGCGGCGCTCCAGCTCGAGCGGCTGCGGGCCAGCGTGGCCCAGGCCGGGCGGACCCCCTTCTACGACGCCGCCCTCTCCCGGGCCGGGGTCGCCCCGGACGCGCTGCGCTCCCTCGACGACCTCGCCCGGCTGCCCTTCACCACCAAGGACGACCTCCGGGCCCACTACCCGCTCGGCATGCTCGCCGTGGCCCGGGCCGACGTGGCCCGCATCCACGGCTCGTCCGGCACCACCGGGAAGCCGACCTTCGTCGCCTACACCCGCGGCGACCTCGAGCGCTGGTCGGCGCTCTGCGCCCGCTTCCTGGTGGCCGGCGGCCTGCGCCCCGAGCACCTCGTCCACGTCGCCTTCGGGTACGGGCTCTTCACCGGCGGGTTCGGCCTGCACCAGGGCATCGAGAAGGTGGGGGCGGGCATCGTCCCGGTGGCCGGGGGCAACACCCCCCGGCAGGTCATGCTGCTCCGCGACCTCCGCCCCGACGTCCTCGTGTGCACGCCCTCCTACGCGCTCCACGTCGCCGAGGTGGCCCGCGCCCAGGGAGTCGACCCGCGGGGCCTCGGCCTCACCCTCGGCCACTTCGGCGGCGAGCCCTGGACCGAGGAGATGCGCGCCGAGATCGAGCGGGAGCTCGGCATCCGGGCGATGAACAACTACGGCCTCTCCGAGGTCATCGGCCCGGGCGTGTCGGGGGAGTGCGCGTTCCGCACCGGGATGCACGTGGCCGAGGACCACTTCCTCGTCGAGTGCGTGGACCCCTGGACGCTCGAGCCCGTCGCCGACGGCGAGGTGGGGGAGCTCGTCTTCACGAGCCTCACCAAGGAGGCCATGCCCATCCTCCGCTACCGCACCCGCGACCTCGCCTCCCTCGACCGGTCGCCCTGCCCCTGCGGGCGCACCGGCGTGCGGATGAGCCGGGTGGTGGGGCGCTCCGACGACATGTTCATCGTCCGCGGCGTGAACGTCTTCCCGTCCCAGATCGAGGAGGCGCTCTTGCGGGTGGAGGGGGCCGCCCCCCACTACCTCATCGAGATCGCCCGCCCCGGCACGCTCGACGAGGCCGTCGTGAAGGTGGAGATCCGCCCGGGAGACTTCTCCGACGAGATGCGCCAGATGGTGGCGCTCCGCGACCGCATCGACCACGAGATCCACTCCATCACCGGCATCCGGATGACCGTCGAGCTCGTCGCCCCTTCCACCCTGGCGCGCAGCGAGGGGAAGGCGCAGCGCGTCATCGACCACCGGCGCCGCGGGTAGGGAGCCCCGTCCCCGCGGCATCACGCCGCGGCTGCGGAACGGCCCTCCGATCGGGTATCCTGACCGGCCCCGCTTCCACCGCCGGAGGAGTCATGCGCGTCGTCCGCCTCGCTGCTTCCGTCCTCGCACTCGCGAGCCTGGCCCACCCGGCCGCGGCCGCCGAGGAGCTCGTGATCGGGGCTCTCCTCTCGGTCACCGGCCCGGCCGCCTTCCTGGGCGCCCCCGAGGCCCGCACCCTCGAGATGCTCGCCGAGCAGGCGAACGCGAAGGGCGGCGTGGCCGGCCACAAGGTGCGGCTCGTCGTGAAGGACACCGGCGGGTCGCCGGAGAAGGCGGTCTCCTTCGCCCGGCAGCTCATCGACGAGGAGAAGGTCTTCGCCATCATCGGCCCCTCCACCTCGGGCGAGTCGATGCAGGTGAAGGCCATCGCCGAGGAGGGCAAGACCCCGCTCGTCTCGCTCGCCGCCGCCGAGCTCATCGTGAACCCGGTCGCTCCCCACGTGTTCAAGACGGCGCAGAAGGACAGCCACGCCGCCGCGCTCGTCTTCCAGGACATGAAGCGGCGCGGCATCACCCGCATCGCGGTCTTCTCGTCCAACACCGGGTTCGGCAAGGCGGGCAAGGAGCAGATCGCGAAGCTCGCCCCGGAGTACGGGATCCAGGTGGTCCTCGACGAGGTCTACGACAAGGCCGCCACCGACCTCACCGCCGAGGCCACCAAGCTCAAGGCCTCGAACGCCCAGGCCGTGCTGAACTGGTCCATCGAGCCGGCGCAGTCGATCCTGGTGAAGAACATCCGCCAGCTCGGCATCGCGCTCCCCATCTACCAGAGCCACGGCTTCGGCAACCTCGCCTACGTGAAGGCCGCCGGGTCGGCCGCCGAGGGCGTGATGTTCCCGCTCGGCAAGCTCGCCGTGGCCGACGCCCTGCCCGCCTCCGATCCCCAGAAGAAGGTGCTCGTCGCCTACCGGGACGCCTACCAGAAGCGCTGGGGCGAGGAGGTGAGCGGCTTCGGCGGCTACGCCTGGGACGCCTTCCAGCTCGTGGCCGCGGCCGTGGAGAAGGTGGGGCTCGACCGCGCGAGGGTCCGCGCCGCCCTCGAGTCGACGCAGGGCTTCGTCGGGCAGAGCGGGATCTTCCGGTTCTCGCCGCAGGACCACAACGGCCTCGGCATCGACTCCTTCCAGATGCTCACCGTGAAGGACGGCAAGTTCGTGCCGCTCGCGAAGTGAGGGAGGCCGCCATGACCCGCGCACCGCGCATCGCCCCGATCCTCGCCGCCCTCGCCGCCGTCCTGCTCGCTCCCGGTCCCGCCCGCGGCGCGCCCGAGCCCATCAAGATCGGCGCGCTCCTCGCCGTCACCGGCCCGGCCTCGTTCCTCGGGGCCCCGGAGGCCCGCACGCTCGAGATGCTCGTCCAGGAGCGGAACGCGAAGGGGGGGATCGGCGGCCGCCCCATCCAGCTCGTGCTCAAGGACACCGGCGGCAGCCCGGAGAAGGCCGTCTCCTTCGCGCGGCAGCTCATCGAGGAGGAGAAGGTGCTCGCCATCCTCGGGCCGTCCACCTCGGGCGAGTCGCTCCAGGTGAAGGCCATCGCCGAGGAGGGGAAGACGCCGCTCCTCTCCATGGCGGCCGCCGAGGGCATCGTGAACCCGGTGCTCCCCCACGTCTTCAAGGTGGCGCCGCGCGACAGCTACGCGGTCGAGGTGATCTTCCAGCGCATGAAGAAGATGGGGATCACCCGCATCGGCTTCCTCTCCTCCAACACCGGCTTCGGCAAGGGCGGGAAGGAGCAGGTGGAGAAGCTCGCGCCCCAGTTCGGCATCACGCTCGCGGTGAACGAGGTCTACGACAAGGCCGCCACCGACCTCACCGCCGAGGTCACCAAGCTCAAGGCGGCGAACGTCCAGGCCATCCTGAACTGGTCGATCGAGCCGGCCCAGTCGATCGTGGTGAAGAACGCCCGGCAGATCGGCCTCACCGTCCCCATCTTCCAGAGCCACGGCTTCGCCAACCTCCAGTACGTGAAGGCCGCCGGCCCGGCGGCCGAGGGAGTGATCTTCCCGGCCAGCCGCATCGTGGTGGCGAGCGACCTCCCGGCCTCGAACCCGCAGAAGCCGGTCGTCGAGGCCTACCGGAAGGCCTACGAGAGCCGCTACGGCGAGGACGTCTCCACCTTCGGCGGCCACGCCTGGGACGCCTTCGGCATCCTCGTGAAGGCCATCGAGCAGGTGGGGCCCGACCGGGCCAAGGTCCGGTCGGCCGTGGAGGGGATGAAGGGATACGTGGGGACCGCCGGGATCTTCAACTTCTCGCCCCAGGACCACAACGGCCTCGACGTCGGCGCCTTCGAGCTCTGCACGGTGAGGAACGGCCGGTTCGCCCCGCTGGGCGGCTAGCCGGGAGCCGGCCCCCGCGGGATGAGCCTCGACCTCGCCCTCCAGTACCTCGTCGCCGGGCTCACCTACGGGTCGATCTACGCGGTCGTCGCCATCGGCTTCAACATCGTCTACAGCGCCACCGGGATCGTGAACTTCGCCCAGGGCGAGTTCGTCATGCTGGGCGGCATGATCGCGGTGCAGCTCTCCCGGTGGATGCCCTTGCCCGCGGCGGTGGCCGGCGCGGTGGCGGCCACCGCGGCCGTGGGGGCGCTCGTCGAGGTCGCCTTCCTGCGCTGGCTCCGGCGCCCCACCGTGCTCCGCATGGTGGTCATCACCATCGGCGTCTCCATCCTGATCCGGGAGGGGGCGCTCTTCCTCTGGGGCGAGGGCGTGCGCTCGCTCCCCTACTTCACCGGCGACGAGATCTCGGCGGTGGCCATCGGCGGCGCGCGGGTCTCGCCCCAGGTCTTCTGGGTCCTCGGCACGGTGGCCCTCATCGTCGTCGCGCTGGAGTGGTTCTACCGGCGCACGCTGCTCGGCTGGGAGATGCAGGCCTGCGCCGTGAACCGCGACGCGGCCGCGCTCTGCGGCGTCCCGGTCCGCCGGCTCGTGACCCTCTCCTTCGCCATGGCCGCGGCCATCGGCGCGCTGGCCGGCGCGGTGGTCTCGCCCATCACCTACACCTCGTACGCGGCGGGGGGCCCGCTCGCCATCAAGGGGTTCACCGTCGCCATCCTGGGCGGGCTCGGCAACTCCGGAGGCGCGGTGGCCGCCGGGCTCGCGCTCGGCGTGGTCGAGTCCTTCGCGGTCTCGGTCCTTCCCGCCGCCTACAAGGACGTGGTCACCCTCTCCCTGCTGCTCGCGGTGCTGGTGGTGCGGCCGAGCGGCCTCTTCGCGAGCGGCGAGGCCGCCCGCCTGAAGGACTTCTAGCCGTGCGCCTCCCCGGCCCCGCCCGCGTCCTCCTGCTCGCCCTCGCGGTGGTGGCCGTCCAGCTCGCCACGCAGGCGGCGGGGAAGGGCTTCTACCTCACCCAGCTCACCATGACCGCTTGGTACGCCCTCGCGGTGCTGGGGCTCTCGCTCCTCATGGGCTACGCCGGGCAGATCTCGCTCGGCCAGGCGGGCTTCCTCGCCATCGGCGGCTACACCGCGGCCTTCCTCTCCACGGTCGACCTGGCCGCGGAGAAGGCCCGGCCGGCGGTGGCGCTGGCGCGCCGGGTCGGGCTGCTCGTCGCGCGCCCCGACCTCTACGGCGGGGAGATCCTGGGAGTGAACCCCTGGGTGGGCCTGGTCGCCGGCGTCGCGCTGGCGGCCGGGGTGGCCTTCGCCGTGGGCGTCCCGGTCCTGCGGCTCCGCGGCCACTACCTCGCCATGGCCACGCTCGCCTTCGGCACCATCGTCTCGGCGGTGGTGGTCGGCACCCAGCGGCTGGGCGCCGCCGACGGCATCTCCGGGGTGCCTCCCTTCGCCGTCCTGCCCGGGCTGCGCATCGGCGGGGGCTCCGCCGACCGGGTGGCCAACTACTACCTCGCCTGGGGGCTCGTGGCGCTCGCCATGCTGCTCCTCGGCAACCTCGTGCGCTCCCGCACCGGGCGGGCGCTGCGGGCCATCCACGGCGCCGAGGACGCGGCCCGCGCCATGGGGGTGGACGCGGCCCGGCTCAAGGTGCGGGTCTTCGTGCTCGCCGCGGCGCTGGCCGCGGCCGCCGGCGTGCTGCTCACCCACTTCGTCGGCGGCATCGGCCCGTCCGAGGCCTCGGTGATGAAGTCGGTCCGCTACGTCGCCATGGTGGCCGTGGGCGGCATGGGCAGCCTCTGGGGCGCCCTCGCGGCCGCGTCGGTGCTGGAGTTCCTCTCCCTGCGGGGCGTCTTCGGGGCCCACGACGACGCGGTCTTCGGGGCCATCCTCCTCGCGGTGATGCTCTTCGCCCCCGACGGGATCCTCCAGGTGCGGGCGCGCGGGCTCCTCGAGCGGCTGCGCCCCGGCGCGCGGCGCGGGGAGGAGGCGTGAACCTCCTCGAGGTGAGCGGGCTCTCGAAGCGCTTCGGCGGCGTGCAGGCCGTGAAGGACGTCTCCTTCCGCGTGCGGGAGGGTTCGGTGAAGGCGGTCATCGGCCCCAACGGCGCCGGGAAGTCCACGCTCTTCGACCTCCTCTCCGGCTTCCGGGCCCCCGACGCGGGCACGGTGCGCCTCCGGGGCCGGGAGGTCCAGGGGCTTCCGGCCCACGCCTTCGCGTCGCTCGGCGTCTCCCGCACGTTCCAGAATCTGAAGTTGTTCGGCCACATGTCGGCGCTCGAGAACGCGATGGTCGGCCGCCACGCCCGCAGCCGCTCCGGCCTCGTCGCCGGCATGCTCGCGACGCCCGGATCGCGCCGGGAGGACCGGGAGATCGAGGCCCGGGCCCGGGAGGAGCTGCGCTTCCTCGGCGTGGAGGGGCTCGCCGACGCCCCGGCGGGCAGCCTCGCCTACGGCCAGCAGCGGGCGGTGGAGCTGGCCCGGGCCCTCTGCGCCGAGCCCACGCTGCTGCTCCTCGACGAGCCGGCGGCCGGGCTCAACATGCGGGAGACCGCCGAGCTCGCCGACCGGGTGCTCGCCATCCGGGAGCGCGGGGTCACCGTGCTCCTCGTGGAGCACGACATGTCGCTCGTCATGCGCATCTCCGACGAGGTGGCGGTGCTCTGCTTCGGCGAGAAGATCGCCGACGCCGACCCCCGCGCGGTGCAGCGCAACCCGGAGGTCGTCCGGGTCTACCTGGGCGAGGAGTGACGGGGCATGCTGCGCGTCCGCAACCTCGACGTGTCGTACGGACCGGTGGCGGCCCTCCGCCGGGTCTCGCTCCACGTGAACCCGGGCGAGATCGTGGCGATGATCGGCGCCAACGGCGCCGGCAAGACCACGCTGCTGCGCACGCTGGCCGGCCTCGAGCAGGCCCGCGGCGGGGAGGCGCTCTTCCGCGGGGAGCCCGTGCTCGGGATGCGGCCGGAGCGGATCGTGGAGCGGGGCTGCTCGCTCGTCCCGGAGGGGCGGCAGGTCTTCGCCACCCTCCCGGTGCGGGAGAACCTGCTCATCGGCGGCTCGGTGCGGGTGCGGCGCGGCAAGCGGCGCGAGGTCGAGGCCGACCTCGGGCACGTCTACGCGCTCTTCCCGAGGCTCCAGGAGCGGGAGCGGCAGCTCGCCGGCACGCTCTCGGGGGGCGAGCAGCAGATGCTGGCCATCGGCCGCGCGCTCATGGCGCGCCCCGCGCTCGTCATGCTCGACGAGCCGTCGATGGGGCTCGCGCCGCTCGTGGTCCGGGACATCCTCTCCACCGTGGCCCGCATCGCCGCCGAGGGCACCACCGTGCTCCTCGTGGAGCAGAACGCCCGCAGCGCGCTGCGGGTGGCGCGCCGCGGCTACGTGCTCGAGAACGGGCGCGTGGTGCTGGAGGGGACGAGCGACGAGCTGCTCGGGAACCGGGACGTGCAGCGGGCCTATCTCGGGAGCGAGGTGATGCCATGACGTGGCAGCCGGACAGGGAGTGCATGGACCGCGGGGAGCTCGAGCAGCTGCAGCTGGAGCGGCTCGAGGCCACGCTGAACCGGGTGCAGCGCAGCGTGCCCTTCTACCGGGAACGCTTCGCCGGGCTGGGCTTCGACGCCGACGGGCTGCGGTCCCTCGACGACCTGCGCCGGCTCCCCTTCACCACGAAGCAGGACCTGCGCGACAACCACCCCTACGGCCTCTTCGCCGTGCCGCTCCGGGACGTGGTCCGGGTCCACGCCTCCTCCGGGACCACCGGGCTCGCCACCGCGGTGGGCTACACCCGCAACGACCTCGAGCGCTGGTCCGACCTCGTGGCCCGGGTGCTCGTGGCGGGCGGGGTGGGGAAGGACGACGTCGTGCAGGTGGCCTTCGACTACGGCCTCTTCACCGGCGCCTTCGGGTTCCACCAGGGAGCGGAGCGCATCGGCGCCTCGGTGATCCCGGTCTCCTCCGCGAGCCCGCGGCGGCAGCTCGAGATCATGCGCGACTACCGGAGCACGGCGCTCGTCTGCACCCCGTCCCACGCCCGCACGCTCGCCGCCGCCGCCCGCGAGGCCGGCATCGCGCCCGGGTCGCTCTCGCTCCGCTCCGGCCTCTTCGGCGCGGAGCCCTGGCCGGAGACGGTGCGCACCGAGCTCCAGGCGGGGCTGAAGCTCGTCGCCACCGACAACTACGGGCTGTCCGAGGTGGGTGGACCGGGCCTCTCCGGGGAGTGCGTGGAGCGGAGCGGGCTGCACGTGGCCGAGGACCACTTCCTCGTCGAGGTCGTGGACCCGGAGACGCTCTCCCCGGTCCCCGACGGGACGGTGGGCGAGCTCGTCGTCACCACCCTCACCCGGGAAGCCGTCCCGGTGATCCGCTTCCGGACCCGGGACCTCGCCTCCATCACCCGCATCCCCTGCGCCTGCGGCCGGACGCTGGCGCGGATGAGCCGGGTGAAGGGGCGCACCGACGACCTCATCCTCGTGAAGGGGGCCCGGTTCTTCCCCAGCGAGATCGAGGCGGCGCTGCTCGAGGTGGCGGGGGTGGGGCCGCACTGGGAGGTCGTGCTGGAGCGACGGGAGGGCCGGGACGAGGCCAGGGTCCGGGTGGAATCGGACTCCCCCGGCGAGGGCGCGCTGCGCTCCGCGGTCGAGCGCCGCCTCGCCGCCGACCTCGGGGTGACCCTGCCGGTCGAGCTCGTCCCCTCGGGCTCCGTCGCCCGTCCCGAGGGGAAGGCCCGCCGGGTGATCGACCGGCGCGGCGGCTGACGAGGCCGGCCTGACGCGCGGCGTCGAATGACGCGCGGCGGCAACGAAAACGTGGACTGGCGGCCCTCCCGCGCCTTGACAGGGCCGGTCCCGGCGAACACAACAAGACGCTTACGCGCCCCGCCCCGCGCGGGCCCGTGAGGGTTCACCCACCGTCCTGGAGGCAGCATGACGTATCGTCGCCTCGCGCTCGCGCCCGTCCTCGCGCTCGCGATCTCCGCCTGCACGCCCTCGGTCCCGTCCAACCCGAACACGACCATCTTCACGGCCGAGTTCGACCCGACGGCGAACGTCATCCCGCTCCCCAACGACCTCGCCATCAACCCGCTCCTGAACCCGTCGGTGCTCGACCCGCAGAACGCGCAGGAGGAGCTGCTCGCCTACTTCTTCGCCTCCGGCGGCTTCCCGGCCGACCAGGTGGTGCCCCTCGACTTCCCGCTCTCGCTCGTCCAGGTGAACGGGCCGAACGACACGCCCTCGACCGCCCCGACCATCGACCTCTCCACGGTCAAGGTCTGCAACGGCCTGCAGGCCCCCGGCGGCTGCAACCTCTTCGTCTTCGACGCCACCGGCGCCCCGGCCGCCCAGTTCCCGGCCATCGCGGTCTCCCAGCCCACCCCTGCGCCGGGCGCCACGAGCGCCACGCTGCGCATCACGCCCGTCTCCGGCACCGCGGCGACCACCTGGCGCCCCGGCGCCCAGTACTTCTACGCGCTCCGCGGCGGGGCGAGCGGCATCAAGACCACGACCGGCGCCCAGCTCCAGCCGTCGGCGACGATGTACATCCTGCTCTTCGGCGGGCCGAACGACTTCAACTGCCCCTCCACGGTGCCGCCCGCCGAGTGCCCCCTGAAGCAGCTGCAGCTGCTCCAGCTCCAGTACCAGCCCATCTTCACGGCGATCCGGAACAAGGGCTTCCCGCTCACCGACACCGCGGTGGTCGGCTCGTTCGCGGTGGCGCCCGCCACGACCTGGGTGGTCGCCGATCCCGGCAGCGGCACGGTCCCCGTGCCCTCCAACTTCATGCTCGACCCGGTGACGAACAAGGTCTCCGCCGCCGCCGCCGCCGCCTTCGGCATCCCGGCGCTCGCCAGCCTGGACGGCTTCAGCACCACCGGCATGGACATCGCCCTCACCTCCGGCCCCATCAAGGCGGGCAGCGTCTACAACACGGCGGGCAACGGGGTCTTCCTCTACAAGCTCGGCGGGACGACGCCGTCCGAGGTGCGGACGGTGGTGGTGGAGCCGCCGCCCATCACCGTGGACACCGGCACCGGCCAGCCCTGCGCGATCGACGGCACCGGCAACTTCCCGGCGACCTGCGTGGCGCCGCTCATCGGCATCCAGCCGGCGGTCACGGTGCCCACGCCCGGGGGTCCGGTGGCCTTCCCGCCTCTCGCCGAGAGGACCACCTACGCCGTGGTCGTGACGAACCGGGTCACCGACCCGGCCGGCATCCCGCTGTCCAACACCACGCTCGGCCAGATGCTCCTCTTCACCCACCCGCTCTGCACCCCGTCGCCCGCCTGCGCCTCCTCGCCGTCCACGGCCACCCCGGCCGTCCCGGGCGTGTCCGGAGCGCAGGCCTCGCTGCTCGAGAGCATGCGCCTGCAGCTCCAGCCGGTGATCACCCAGGTCGCGACCGACCACGGCGTGGCCCGGGCCGACATCGTCATGCCCTACGTCTTCCGGACCCAGTCCATCACCGGCGACGCGCTGCAGCTCGGCGCCGCCCCCTACGCCAAGCTGCCGGGGACGACCACCGACGCCTTCCCCGACGAGCCGGTCGCCGCGGCCGCGGTGGCGCCGGACGCGATGGGCCGGAAGTGGGGCGTCGACCCGGCGCTGTTCAGCCCGGGCATCTCGACGTTCGTGGAGGCGAGCATCCTCTCCTTCGACAAGCTCGATCCCACCACCGGCGCCTTCAACCCGATCCCGGAGGCGGGCACCCTGGTGCCGCTCCAGACCATCGTGGCCCTGCCCCAGGGAGAGCCCCCGGCGGGCGGCTGGCCGCTCGTCGTCTTCCACCACGGCCTCACGCGCAGCCGGGGCGACGTGCTCTTCATCGCCAACGTCCTCGCCTCGAGCGGCATGGTGGTGGCGGCGACCGACGCCGCCAAGCACGGCGAACGCTCCTGGTGCGTGAAGGACACGATCACGGGCGTGTCCACCGGGTGCGCCTCGGGTTCCACCTGCGACACGACCGTCTTCGCGCAGCAGCAGGGCGATCCCCCCACGGGCAGGCCCGGCCTGTGCACGGCGAACGCCCTCGATCTCGTCCCCATCGGCTGCAACCCGGCCGTCACGCCCGGCTGCTGGGACGGGACCGGCGGCAACGCGCGGACGTCGGGCGCCTTCCTCATCTCGGCCAACCTCTTCCGCAGCCGCGACACGGTCCGCCAGGACATCCTCGACCAGTCCATGGTGGTCCGGGTGCTCACCGCGGCACGCGGCCAGGCCGCCATCGCCGCCGCCGCCGACAGGGCCGTCGTCATCGACCCGACCCGCGTCTACTACGTGGGCCAGTCGCTGGGCGCCATCGAGGGAACCATCGACGTCGCCGCCAACCCGCGCATCTCGCGCGCGACGCTGAACGTGGGCGGCGCCACCATCATCGACATCCTCACCACCTCCCCCGCCTTCGCGAGCGAATTCCTGGGGACGCTGGCCCAGATCGGCATCACCCCGGGCACCGAGGAGTACCTGCTCTTCCTCATCGGGGCGAAGTGGATCCTCGACCCGGCCGACCCGTCCAACTTCGCCTCGCACCTCGCGCTCGACCCGCTCCCGAACCTGCTCGCCGATCCCTCGGGCGGCGTCCTGCAGGACCCGAAGGCGATCCTCGGGCAGGCGGCGCTCTGCGACACGGTCGTGCCGAACGCCACGAACCAGCTGCTCTACGGGATCGCCGGCCTCGGGCCGCTCGCCCCCACGGCGGCCTCGACGACGCCGGGCCTCCAGTGGTGGATGCAGTCCGCCTCCGGCGCCTGTCCCGCGGACGGCGTGAGCCACGGCTTCCTGCTCGACTGGACGCAGCCGGCCACCGCGCTGGCCGCGCAGCAGAACGTCGCCTCCTACCTCCTCGGCGGCCCCGTCGCCCCCACCCCCGTCGTCCCGTGAGGACCGCCATGCGCAAGATCCTCTTCGCCCTCCTCCTGGTCCCGGCCGTCGCCTCCGCGGGCGGCTACTCCCTGCCCAACCTCACCCCCCGCGACCTCGCCATGGGCGACTCGCTGGTGGCCGACCAGACCACCTCCGGCGCGGTCTACCGCAACCCGGCCGCGCTCTCCCGCCTCTCCGGCCTCGACCTCACGCTGAACGCCGGGCTCATCGGGAACGGCTCCACCTGGACGACGACGACCGGGCTCTACCCGTCGCCGGTCTCGACCGACCTGCACCTCGTCCCCCCGGTGAACCTCTTCGCCTCCTGGTCGGGCAAGGTCTCCGGCCACGGCTGGGGCGTCGGCATCGGCTTCAACATCCCGGGCGGCGGCAACGTCTACTGGCCGGACGGCTGGGCGGGCCAGAACACCATCCTCTCGGTGGACCGGAAGCTCTACGCCGGCTACCTCTCGGCCGGCTTCGAGATCATCCCCCAGGTCCGGGTCGGCGGCGGCCTCATCTACTACTACGCCACCGAGAAGCTGACCGTGAACAAGGCGCTCCCCGGCGGGTCGCAGGGGCTCGTCACCCTCGCCGACTCGGGCGGCCAGCTCTCCTGGAGCCTCTCGTTCGAGGTCCAGCCTCTCCTCGACGTCCCGCTCCGCATCGCCGCCGACTACAAGCAGCAGGCGGTCATGACGCTGAAGGGCCCCGCCAACTTCGCCTTCCCGCCGGCCTTCGCCGCCGCCTACCCGAACCAGGAGTTCACGCACGTGCTCCCCTACCCGAGCACGTTCAACGTGGGCATCGCGTGGCGCCCGATCCCGGTGGTCGACATCACGGCGGGCTACACCTTCGAGAACTACTCGGTGTACGTGTCCGACACCTTCGTCGGCCAGACCATCGACGCCACCACCGGCAGCCTCCTCGAGCTCTCCGTGTGGCGCAAGTACTCGAACGCCAACATCTACCGGCTCGGCGTGGCCTGGCAGGCGCTGCCGGTGCTCGAGGTGCGGGCCGGCGGCCTCTACGACCAGTCGGGCGTGAACCCGTCCTACTTCAACCCGTCGCTCCCGGACGCCAAGGCCTGGGCCGGATCCCTCGGCCTGGGGTGGAACGTGCTGCAGGACCTCCAGCTCAACGCCGCCTTCTTCAACGCGTGGTTCGAGACGCTCAACTCGGTCCCGGCGCCGAGCACCGCCGCGCTCGACAACTCGTCCTCGTTCCCCGGCTCGTTCAAGAGCTGGGCGTGGATCGCGAGCGTCGGCGTGAACTGGAAGTGGGACCCGCAGACGAAGGCGGCGTCGGCGAAGTAGCGGCTACGGGAAGCAGGTGCTCGCCGGGACCAGCGCCTCGCGCGTCCCGGCGAGCTCCGCCTGGAGCGCCTGGAACCAGAGCCGGATCCAGTCGCCGGCGGTCTGCTCCGACTCGTCCGGGGCGTTGATGTGCCGGACGATCTCGAGCGCGGTCCCGCCGCCGGCGGCCGGCGTGGCCACCACCGACTGGCGCATGAGCTGGATGAAGGCGGTCCCGTCCACCTTCTGGGCCTTCAGGTTCACCCGGGAGACCGACTGCGCGGCGTCGCGGGCCACTGCGCCCCGCCAGGCCACCGTGAACCAGTTCGCCCTCCCGAGGTCCCCGTGCTGGTTCGGGATCTCCTTCAGCGCGTAGCTGAGCGCGTACCCGGGCTCGAACCCGTTCGCCGGCTCGCAGTCCACGGTGGGGACGTCGGGGTAGATCGCGACCAGCACGCCGGGAGTCCACTGGAGCGCCGCCCAGACGGCCTCGGGAGGCTCGGCGAGCAGCGCGCGGGCGTGGGCCCAGTAATGGGCCGGGACCTCCGCCGAGCCGATCCGGGCCCCGGTCTGGACGGCGAGGCCGCCCGGCGCGGTGGGGGCGTCGGGCCACTCGGCGGGGGCCTGGGCCGGGACCTCCCAGGGCTCCACGCCGCTCGCGAACTCGGTGGTCTCCTTCGCGCACGCCAGGCAGGCGAGGAGCGCCACGGCGGCGAGCGACCGGGCCCGGATTCCAGCGTTCATGGGCGACGTCGGTCCCCGGATCCGGGTCCTACGGGAGGACGCAGTAGGTCGGCTGGAGCGTGCCGGTCGAGAGCCGGGTGCCGAGCCCCTCGTGGAACTCGGTCAGCCAGCGGGCGAGCTGTGTCGGGTCGTCGGAGTGGCCGTTCGTGTTGAGCTGGCGGACGAGCTCGATGCGGGTCCACCCGGGGTTCACCGGGTCGGGGGTGAAGACCATGGACCCGCGGAGCCAGGGGACCTCGGTGGTCCCGGAGGTCTTGCCGTAGAGCATCTTCACCTCGGTCGGGGCCTGGGCCGTCCCCGCGGTCACGTCGGCCCGCCAGGTGACGACGAAGGTGAAGTGGCTCTCGATGGCACCGTGCGGGATCTCCTCGGTGGCGAAGCTCACCGCGTACCCGGGCTCCACGTTCAGGGTGGGGGCGCAGTCGCTCTCGTCCCGCTCCGGCCAGAAGGCCACCTGGACCCCGCTCGGGATCTGGAGCGCCTGCCAGACGTCGGCGAGCGGGAAGGGCACGCACGCCCGGGCCTTCATCTCGTTGTAGGCCGGGCTGGCGATCACCGGGCGGGCGGAGCTGAGCGCGATGCCGCTCCCGGTGGCGCCGGCGCCCTCGCACTCGGCCGGCCAGGCCAGGTCGCCAATGACGGCGAGGGGGCCGAGACCGGAGGGGAGTTCGGTCGTCTCGCTCGAGCAGCCGGCGAGAACGAGGGGTACGGCCAGGGCGGCCGGGAGGAGGGCACGGGCGAGTCGGTTCATGGCTCGCATTCTAATGGCAAATCCGCCGCGGCGCGCGTTCTCGTAACCATATGAAGTATCAAGATGTTTTCCGATGCGGATCGGCTGCTCCCGGTTTGGACCGGAGGCTCAGCGCGGAGAATTCGCATGACCGCTCGCATTTCGTCCCCACGACGTCGACAGCCGCGTCCCCGCGTGGTCCACTGCCGGCGTGCGCAGATCGGCCTCCGTCCGCGTCGGTCTCCTCCTCGCGGTCTCGTCCCTCCTCTCCTGCAGCGCCGATCGCCCTCCCGAGCGGCGCTGCGTCGACGACGAGGGGCGCTTCGTGGACGAGGCCCGCTGCGGCGACGCCGCCGCTGCCGCCGGACCCGCCCGGGACGGTACCGCCTCCGGGGCAACCGGGGAGTGGGAGTCCGGTCCGCCGGGCCCCACCGGTCCCACGGGCTCCACCGAACCGGCGGCCGCACGCGGCGGCTTCCACTTCATCTGGATCCCCTACGGCGCCTTCGGGGGCGTCGGCACCTACGCCCCAGGCTACGTCGGGCGGGGGACCGGCACCGGGGACGCGGCCGGCCACGGCTCCTCGTCGGTGACCCGCGGCGGGTTCGGTGCCACCGGCGCGGCCCATGCCGCCCCGGCCACGGCGGGGAGCTAGCCGGTGCAGCGCGTCCCGCGGGCGCCG
>DAOMFN010000001.1:25518-27771 GCA_035429785.1 Anaeromyxobacteraceae bacterium | reverse complement strand
TAGTCGGGAAGTGCGACGGCGTCCCTGAAGCCCTTGCCCACCGCGCGATCCGCGACGAGGGGTATCGCCATCAGCTTCATGACCTGGTTCCGCAGCAGGAGCCCGAGCCGGGAGCGGGGGGCGAAGAACGGCGCGAACCGGACCGCGGCCCGCTGCTTCATCGCGAGGAAGCCGCCGAGGCGGTCCTCATAACGCTCGAACGCCGTCACGTGGTCTCCGCGCGACGCCCTCAGCTCGCCTGCCAGTACGTACGCCGCCACCATGGCGAGCGCCGATCCCTGGCCTCCGAGGAGCGAGACGCAGAACGCTGCGTCCCCCACGAGCGCGACCCGACCCCGGGTCCACCGGTCCATGCGGATCTGGCTGACCCGGTCCATGTAGAGCTCCCCCGCCTCGTCGAGCGCGTCGAGGATCTGCGGGCATTCCCATGCCGACCCCGCGAACCGCTCCCGCAGGAGGGCACGCTGTCCCGCTCCATCCCGGGGCAGCTCCGGGTCCGGATCCGCGAAGATGAAGAGGAACATCGTGCGGTCGTCGCGCATCGAGAAGCGACCGACCTGCTGGCCGGTCTCGGTGTGGGTGACGTAGACGAGCTCGTCCCGCGGCCGGTAGCCCGAGGCGACGAAGGCGGCGACCTTCAGCCCGAGGTAGCGTTCCCACCTGGACTCCTCGCCGAAGGCGATCCTGCGGACCTCGGAGTGAAGTCCGTCGGCCCCCACGACGAGGTGGAAGGTTCGCGCCGCGGCCCGCTCGAACTCGACGCGGACCTCCCCGCCGAGGTCGCGGATGGCCGTGACGCCGTCGCCGAAGATCGTCTCGGTGCCGGCGTCGAGCGCTCCGTACAGCGACGCTGCGAGCTCGCCGCGCGGCACGCTCGTGTAGCGTCCCCCGGCCATCCTCCTGAACACGTCCGCGTCGAACCCGCCGATGCGCCTCCCGGCGCGGTCGACCTCCCGGACCTCGCGCACCGGGTAGCCCTTCTCCAGGATCCGGGGGATGAGGCCCATGCGGTCGGCCACGTCGTACCCCGCGCCCCAGAAGTCCACGACGTACCCGCCCCGCCGCAGGGCGGGCGCGCGCTCGACGATGGTCGCCCCGAAGCCGTGGCGACGAAGCCAGAAGGCGAGGCAGGGCCCGGCGATCCCGGCGCCGGATATCAGCACGTTCATGACGCTCCGCCTGGAAGCGGCCTCCATGCCCGCTCCATCCCGGCGGCGCGGTCGCGGGCTCCGCGCCGGGTGGGCTATTTCGTGCCGAGGGATCGAAGAAGTTCACTCCCCTGGGCGCTCAGGTCCTTCGCCCGGGCGACGGCCCCCGTCAGGTCTCCCGACGCGTACTGGTTCGACGCTGCGGTCCAGCCGGCCTCGAGGACGGCGAGCTCGGCCTGGGCCTTGCCGAGGGTCGCCTTGGTCCATCCGGGAGGAGGCTTCCGGGCGGTCTCGAGCTGCTGTCTCGCGACCTCGATCGCCCGGGTGACGTCGCCGCCCGCCTCCTTCCAGGCCTTCGCGAGCTCGGACTTGACCGTGTCGGCCTTCGCGAGCGCCTCCCGGGCCTTGACCGGGATGTCCTTCGTGAACGTGAGGACGCCCTGGTAGTCCTTGTTCGCCATGGCCGCCTTCGCGACGTCGTAGATGGACTCGAGCTTCTTCACCTCCTCCGGCGCGTACTTGCCGGCATCTCCCTTCAGGGAGTCGATCGCCGCGCCGGCCGCGGCCAGGGCCGCCTCCGCGGGAGCCCGGGCTCCATCGGTACACGCCGCCGCGAGCGCGAGGGGGGCCACCAGCGCCATCCACTTCCAGGTATTCCGCATGGATCCTCCTTCTAGGGACCGACCCGACGCGGCGCCGGTCGAACGGATCCCGGCCGCCGCACGTCCGCACGCGTGCATGATAGTGCATCTGCAACATTGCTGCACCCGGGACGCCGGGCCATCCGGGGTCCCCGGGGTTGACGCAGGGAGTCCGGGCGCCTATCCTTGCACGTGCAAGTGCGCGACCTCCCGTCCTCCCGGATCGCCTTCCGGCTGGGATTCGCCGGACTCGGCGTCGTCGCCCTCGCGGTGTCCCTGGTGGGGGTCCTCTACGTCCGGCGCATGGCCGGGTCCAGCAGGGAGATCGCCGACGACGCCCTCCCCGCGCTCGACGCCCTGCTCCGGGCGCAGCGGGGCATCGGCGCCGTGCGGTTCACCACGGCACGGGCGGTCGTCGACGGGCTGATGGAGAACGAGGAGGCGACGCGCCTGCTCTGGAGCGC
>DAOMFN010000001.1:21999-25418 GCA_035429785.1 Anaeromyxobacteraceae bacterium | reverse complement strand
GGCGGACGTCGTGGCCTCCCCTGGCCAGATCGCCCAGATCGTCGTGAACCTCGTGTCGAACGCCGCGAAGGCCACGCGGAAGGACGTCCGGGGCGAGATCGTCATCCGGATCGGCCCGGGAACGCCGGGAACGTCCCGGCTGGAGGTCGTCGACAACGGCACCGGGATCGAGGCGTCCATCCGGGAGCGAATCTTCGAGCCGTTCTTCACGACGCGCCCCACCGGGGAGGAGCGAGGCGCGGGGCTCGGGCTCGCGATCAGCCACGCGATCGCGACCTTCCACGGCGGCACGATCACGGTGGAGAGCACCGTGGGAGCGGGGTCGACGTTCCGCCTGGAACTGCCGGTGGCGTCCGATGCAGCGTGCTGACGCCGGCGCGCCCGCTGGACGAGACCCGGCCACGCCTGATATTGCGCGTGCACCTTCGGCATGAGGAAGCCCGGCGCACTCGACGTCATGCAGGCTCTCTGGGCCCAGGCGCACGCGCTGGAGGCCCACTCCAAGTGGATGCAGCGCCACATGGGAGTGACGGGCCCCCAGCGATTGCTCCTCCGCTTCCTCGCAGCGTTTCCCGGCAGCTCGGCGGCCGATGCGGCGCGATGGCTGAGTCTGAACCCCGGGACCGTCAGCCGGCTCGTGACGGGGCTGGAGCGAGCCCGCCTCGTCTCGCGTGTCCCCGATCCCGGAGGCGGGCGGCGCCCGAAGCTCGCCCTCACGCGGCGAGGCCAGGCCGTGACCCGGGACCCGGAAGGCACGGTCGAGGAGGCGGTGGGTGCGGCGCTCCGGGATTGCAGTCCGGCCGAGGCCGGTGCCGCCATTCGCTTCGCGTCCCGGCTCACCCGGAACCTCCACGCCACCCGGCGCAGGAGGACGGGGCGGTAGGACGGCACGGCGCGGGCGCCGCGGTTCGAGCGCATCCCGTGGACCCGCTTGCATCGGGGAGCTCCCGGCCCTCCCCGTCCAGGGGACCCCGATCGCGCCCTCCTGGAGGCGGCCGGGTGCGGCCCGGTCGTTCGGGTACCGGCCCGGTCGGGGCCTCCCGGACGCCGGCCACGGGACTACCCTGCTCCCATGCCCTTCGCGGTCGTCACCGGCTCCCAGTCCGGAATGGGACTCGCCATCCGGGACGAGCTGCACGCGAAGGGGTGGACCGTGATCGGCGTGGACCTCCCGGGAAAGGGAGCGGAGGTCTCGGCCGACCTCTCCGGCGAGGCCGGGCGCGGGGCCGCGGCGGAGGCCATCCTGGAGGCGTGCGGCGGCCGGCTCGACGCGGTGGCCGCCAACGCCGGGGTCGACCTGCCCAAGCCCGAGCTCGTCTTCGGCGTGAACTACCTCGGCGTGGTCGACCTGCTCGGACGGCTGCGGCCGGCGCTCGTGGCCGCCGGCCAGGCCCGGGTCGCGGTGAACGTCTCCAACTCCATCCTCGTCACGCCGGGCATCCCGCTCGCCGCGGCCCAGGCGCTGCTCGACGGGAACCCGGTGCGGGCGGCGCGGCTCCTCGAGGCCCAGCCGGCGCTGGCCTACCAGGTGAGCAAGCTCGCGCTGGCGCGCTGGATCCGGGAGGTGGCGCCGTCGCCGTCCTGGGCGGGGTCGGGCATCTCCATGAACGGCGTCTGCCCCGGACCGGTCACGACGCCCCTGCTCGAGCGCGAGCTCGCCGATCCGCGGAAGGGAGCGGTCATCCGGAAGCTCCCCCGCCCGCTCGGCGAGTTCGTGACCCCGGAGGCCGTGGCCGGGCTCTTCGAGTTCCTGCTCTCGCCGCGCGCCCGCTTCCTCGTGGGGCAGCTCATCTGCATCGACGGCGGGGCGGAGGCCACGTGGCGCGGCGGCGACTGGCCGCGCGCCTGGGACGTCGAGATCCCTGCGTTCCGCCGGCTGGTCGGCCTGTAGCGCCAGGCCGACGGGCCGCGGCCCCGCACGGCGTCACGCCAGGTTGTGGAAGACCCGCTGGACGTCCTCGTCCTGCTCGAGCGCGTCGACCATCTCGAGGACCTCCTTCGCCTTGTCCTCGGGCAGCTCGACCGGGGTCTGCGCGACGTACTCCAGCTCGGCCGAGAGCACCGGGAGCTTTCGCTCCTCGAGCGCCGCGCCGAGCTGGCCGAAGTTCTGGAAGGCGCAGCGGATGACGAGCTGCTTCTCCCCCTTCTCGCCGGTGGACTCCCCCATCTCCTCGAGCCCGTGGTCGATGAGCTCGAGCTCGAGCGACTCCTGGTCGATGCCCTCGGGAGAGAGCCGGAAGACGCCCATCTTCTGGAACTGGAAGGCCACGCTGCCCGTGGTGCCCAGGTTGCCGCCGTGGTTCTTGAAGGCGACGCGGACGTTGGCCACGGTGCGGACCACGTTGTCGGTGGCGGTCTCCACCACCACCGCGATCCCGTGCGGGCCATACCCCTCGTAGAGGACGACCTCGTAGGCCTGCTGGTCCTGGCCGCTGGCCCGCTTGATGGCGGCCTCGACCTTGTCCTTCGGCATGTTGGCGCCGCGGGCGTTCTGGATGGCGCGGCGCAGCGCGGGGTTCGTGTCCGGGTTGGGCCCGCCGGACTTCACCGCGATGGCGATGTCCTTGCTGATGCGGGTGAAGACCTTCGCCATCTTGTTCCACCGGGCGAACATGGTGGCCTTGCGGGTCTCGAAGATGCGTCCCATGGGTGGGGCGGATACCCCACCGATGCCCTCCTGCGCAAGCTCCGCGTGCGTTACCATCCCGGGTCGGACCCCCCATGAAGCACGTCGACCGCCAGCGGCTGGGCCTGGCCGCCCTCCTCGCCACCTTCGCCGTGGTGGCCGGATCGCTCGCGGTGAGCCACGCGGAGACCGTCGATTCCCACGCCCGGGTCACCGCCACCCTGGAGTTCGAGGGGCAGGTGACGTCCCTCCGGGTCTGGATCCAGCGGTCGACGAACGAGGTCCTGGCCGCCCTGCTGGGCCTCCCGGAGACCGCACCCGGGCTCACCGAGGGCGACCGGACGCGGGCCCGCGCCGACGTGGCCGCCATCCGGCGGTTCGTGACCGGGCAGCCGGAGCAGGAGGCGCGGGTGGCGGAGCTGGAGCGGCTCCTCGACCGACGCTTCCAGCTGGAAGACGCGGCCCTGCTCGCTCTCCGGGAGTCCGGCCACGAGGCCGCGGCCCGGGTCCTCGGCGACGGCGAGTGGCTCGACGACCGCGTGCGCTTCCGGATGATCACCCAGGCCCTCCTGTCCGGGGCCCGCGAGGACTTCCTGCGGGGCGACGCGGCGCACACCGCCACGCTGCGCCGCGCACGGTGGGCGCTCGCGGCCGGGCTCCTGCTGCTCCTCGGCACGCTCTTCTGGCTGCTCCGCCAGCTCTCCATCGCCCAGCGCGGGCGCGAGGAGCTGGCCGCCGCCGACGCCCGGGCCAAGGAGCGGCTCGCCGAGCTCGAGGGCGTTCTCGCCACCGT
>DAOMFN010000001.1:0-21899 GCA_035429785.1 Anaeromyxobacteraceae bacterium | reverse complement strand
CAGCTCGACGTCGTGCGCGGCGACGGCTCGACCCGCCACCTGCTCGCCTCGGCCCACCCCTTGCTCGACGCGAACGGCGCCTCCCGCGGCGCCGTGGCCGCCCATGTCGACGTGACCGACGTCATCCAGGTGGCCCACGAGCTCCGCGACGCGCTCGACGAGAACCGTCGACTTCTCGCCAGCGCCCGTCGCGCCGAGCTGCTCTACCGGACCGTGGCCCGGAACTTCCCGAACGGCGCCATCGCCCTCTTCGACCTGGACCTGCGTTTCCTCGTCTTCGACGGCACGCGCTTCCTGGCAGGCGGCGACTCGGCATCGCGCGTGGGAAGGACCCTCCGCGAGATCCTCCCGCCCGAGGTCGCCGCCCGGGTCGAGCCCGCCCACCGCGAGGCGCTGGCGGGCCGGGAGGCCCGGGTCGACTTCGAGCTCGCGGGACGGAAGATGGAGATCCACACCTGCCCGGTCCGGGACGAGACCGGGGCGGTGGTCATGGGGCTCGCGATGTCCCAGGACGTGACGGAGGAGCGGGCCCTGCGCATGCAGCTCACCGTGTCCTCCCGGCTCGCCTCGCTGGGAACGCTCGTCGCCGGCGTGGCCCACGAGGTGAACAACCCGCTGGCCGGGCTGATCGCCAGCCTGGGCACGGCCATGGAGGACCTGCGCACGCTCGCCGACCGGCTCCGGTCCACCGATCCGCTGGACCGGGACGGCCTCGCCGAGCTGGCCGAAGGGTCCGTGGAGGTCCTCCTCGACGCGCAGGTGGGCGGCGACCGCATCGCGCGGATCGTGAAGGACCTGGCCCTCTTCGGCCGGCCCAACCCCATGCGCACGCGGGTCCGGCTGGGAGACGTGGTGACCTCCGCGATGCGCTGGCTGCCGGCCTCGGTCGGCGGCCTGGCGACGGTGCAGGTGGACGACCTCGGGGCCCCCGACGTCCACGCCTCCGCCGGGCAGCTGGAGCAGGTGGTCGTGAACCTGGTGAACAACGCCGCCCTGGCCACGCCGCCGGGCCGCCGGGGCCACGTGGCGATCCGCATCGCTTCCGGACCCCGGGGGGGCGCGCTGCTCGAGGTGCAGGACGACGGCCGCGGGATCGATCCGGCGCAGCTGGAGCGGATCTTCGACCCGTTCTTCACCACGCGGGAGGTGGGCCAGGGCATGGGGCTCGGGCTCCCCATCTGCCACGCCATCGTCTCCGCCCACGGTGGCCGCCTCACCGTCGAGAGCACCCCGGGACGGGGCTCGATCTTCCGCGTCGAGCTTCCGCCGGCCGATGCGCCGGCGGAGGCGGGGCCCGTTCCCCCTGGTGTATAGTCCTGGGCCATGGGGGTGCTCACGGCGCTCGACGAATCGCTCCCGGCGATCGAGTGGGGGGACCCGGAGTCCCGCATCCAGGAGCTCTTCCCGGGAGGGCGGTCGGGGCCGGGGCAGGCCTACGCGGTGCTCCACCCCCTGGTCGGCTACCCGTATCCGATCGCGCTCTTCTTCGGATTCGGCCCGGGCCTCCGGTCGATCCAGGTGGAGTACCCGCGCACCCTCGACCTCGTCACCGGCGACATGGAGTTCCCCGGGCGGATGGTCGCGGAGAGCATCTACCGGCACCTGTCCGCGCTCCTCATCATCGCCTACGGCGGCGCCCGGGATCCCTACGCGGATCCCCTGCCGCCGGAGCGGGGCGAGACCGTGCTCGCCGACCACACCTGGTCCACCGCCGACACCTCGGCCCGGCTCGAGTTCCGGCTGCAGTCCGGCCTGGGGCGGGTGCGGGTGGAGCTGCGCTCCCTAGGGGCGTAGCACGCGGAAGGCGTGCATCCAGTCGTTGCGCAGGAAGCCGGGCGCGCACCAGAGCCGGCAGAGGGGCTCGATGGCCCGCGCCCCCTCCGCGCCGCCCACGTCCTCGGCGTCCCACCCCAGCTCGTCGAGCAGCGCCGTCACGAGCGCCTTCGCGGCCGGATCGTCGCCGGCGATGAACATCGTGGGCCGGCCCCCCGGAAGGCGCGGGTCGACCATCAGCGCGTGCCCCACGCAGCTGAAGGCCTTCACGAAGCGGGCCGCCGGCGCGGCGCGCTGGAGGCGCTCCATGAGCGAGTCGTCGGGCCCGGTGAAGAAGGGGAGGATCCCCTTCACCGGCGGTCCGGCGATGGGGTTCGTCGCGTCGACGACGACCTTGCCCGCGAGCGGGCCGGCGAGGGCGCGCACCACCTCCTCCGCCACGGTGCCACCGACCGCGAGCACGGCGACCTCGGCGTGCGCCGCCACCGCCGCGAAGGCGCCCTCCGCGACCCCGCTCTCCCGGGACCAGGCGGCGAGCTTCCTGCCGTCCCGGCTCCCGATCCTCACGTCGTGCCCGTGCCGGGCCAGCCCCGCCGCGAGCACCTTGCCGACGTCCCCGCTTCCGATCACACCGTAGCGCGCCATGCGGCCTCCTCGGGCTCCAGGCGGATCTCCCCGGCCAGTTCCGGGCGGAGACCGCGCTTCCCGGCGTAGATGGCCCGGATCCGCTCCATGTCGGAGGCCCGGTCGCCGGTCATGCGGAAGTAGTCGTGGAGCCCGACCGCCCGGGCGCCCCAGTCGATCCAGGCGAAGCCCACCGGCACGTCGGCGGCCAGCGCCAGCCGGTAGAAGCCCGACTTCCAGTGGGACACGTGCCCGCGGGTGCCCTCCGGCGAGATGGCGAGCCACATCCAGTCGCGGCGGCCGTACTCGGCGACGAGCTGGCCGACGAGCCCGGTGCGCTCGCGCCGGTTGGCGGGGATGCCGCCCATGCGCCGGAGCAGCCCGCCCACGGGCCAGCGGAAGAGGGTGTCCTTCCCCACGAAGGAGAGCGGCAGCCCCATCGCGAGCTTCACGAGGTAGCCGATGGGGAAGTCCCAGTTCGACGTGTGCGGGTAGACGACGATGATCCCCTTCGGGCCGGGCGGCGGCTCCACCTCCAGGCGCCAGCCGAGCAGCGCGAGGATGCGGGTGGCGAGCCAGGGGATCACCGTGACATCCTAACCCCGTGCCCCTCGCCTTCACACCCATCTCGCTGGGACCGCTGCGGCTGCGCAACCGCATCCTGAAGCCGGCGACGTTCGAGGGCATGTGCCCGGAGGGACGGGTCACCGACGCGCTCGTGGAGCACCACCGCGCCGTCGCCGCCGGAGGCGCAGCGCTGACCACCGTGGCCTACGCGTCCATCTCCCCCGACGGGCGGAGCTACGCCACGCAGCTCCTCGTCGACCCGGGCGCGGCACCGGGGCTGCGGCACCTCGCCGACGCGGTCCACGCGGAGGGGGCGGCGGTGGCCCTCCAGGTCGGGCACTGCGGGTACTTCGCCAACCCGCGCGTCATCGGGGGCCCGCCGCTCGGGGCCTCGCGCCGCTTCAACACCTACGGCCTCGCCTTCGCCCGCCCGGCCACGGAGGAGGACCTGGCCCGGGTGATCCGCGACTTCGCCGCCGCCGCCCGGATCGCCCGGGACGCGGGGATCGACGCCGTCGAGCTCCACCTCGGCCACGGGTACCTCGTCTCGCAGTTCCTGTCCCCGTTCACCAACCGGCGTCGGGACCGCTGGGGTGGCAGCCTCGAGAACCGGGCGCGCCTCGCCGTGGAGGTGGTGCGCGCCGCACGCGCCGCCACCGGGCCGGACTACCCCATCCTCGCGAAGGTGAACCTCTTCGACGGCTTCCCGGGCGGCCTCACGCTGCCGGAGTCGATCGCGGTGGCCCGGCTCCTCGAGGCGGAGGGGGCGACGGCGCTGGTGCTGTCCTGCGGGTTCGTCTCCCGGACCCCGCTCCTCATGCTGCGCGGCGAGGTCCCGGTCCGCCGCATGGCCGCGGCCCAGGAGCGCTGGCACGCGCGGCTGGGGCTCACGCTCTTCGGCCACCTCCTCGTGCGCCCCACCCCCTTCACGGAGGGCTTCCTCCTCGAGGACGCGCTCCGGATGCGCGCGGCGGTCCGCCTGCCGCTCGTGCTCCTCGGCGGCCTGCGCTCGCTCGCCACCATCGAGCGGGCGCTCGCCGGGGGGATCGACATGGTCGGCCTGGGTCGCGCGCTGCTCCACGATCCGGGGCTGCCGCGCCGGATGGAGCGGGGCGAGACCGGCGCGTCCACCTGCTTCCCCTGCAACGAGTGCATCGCAGAGATGGACCGCGGCGGGGTGCGCTGCACGCGCCCCGGCAGCTGACGCGAAGGGTCGAATCTACGCCCGCGCCGGGGCGGGGCGGCGTCCCTTTCGGGGTCGCCGCGCGGCGCCCCGTCTTTCCGCCCCGGCCGTTCACGAACCGTGTCTCCCTGGGGGCATGGACGACACCGCGACGACGCCGACCGCCTCCCTGCCCCGCGGCGAGGAGCTCCTCCACGACCCGCTGCTCAACAAGGGCACCGCCTTCACCCGCGCCGAGCGGCGCGCGCTGGGGCTCGAGGGCCTGCTGCCGCCGCACGTCCACACCCTCGAGGAGCAGGTGGCGCGGGTGATGGACAACTACCGGATGAAGACCACCGACCTGGAGCGCTACATCCACCTCACGAGCCTCCAGGACCGGAACGAGACGCTCTTCTACCGGGTGGTGGTGGACCACGTGGAGGAGATGATGCCCATCATCTACACCCCCACGGTGGGCAAGGCCTGCCAGCAGTGGGGGCACCTCTTCCGGCGCCCCCGCGGCGTGTACGTGTCCTGGGGCGATCGGGGCCGCGTCGAGTCCCTGCTGCGCAACTGGCCGCACCGCAACGTGCGGGTGATCGTGGTCACCGACGGCGAGCGGATCCTGGGGCTCGGCGACCAGGGCGTCGGCGGCATGGGCATCCCGGTGGGGAAGCTCTCCCTCTACACCGCCTGCGCCGGCATCGACCCCGCCGCCACGCTGCCGGTGATGCTCGACGTGGGCACCGAGAACGAGGGCTACCTGCGCGACCCGCTCTACATGGGGACCCGCCAGCGCCGCGTCCGCGGGGCCGAGTACGACGCCTTCGTGGCCGAGTTCGTCGAGGCGGTGCGCGCGGTCTTCCCGCGGGCGCTGCTCCAGTTCGAGGACTTCGGCAACCTGAACGCGTTCCGGCTCCTCGAGCACTGGAGGGAGCGCGTTCCCTGCTTCAACGACGACATCCAGGGCACCGCCGCGGTGACGCTCGCCGGCCTCTGCTCGGCGCTCCGGCTCACGGGCGGGCGGCTGCGGGACCAGACCGTCCTCTTCCTCGGGGCGGGCGAGGCCGGCATCGGCATCGGCGACCTCGTCGCCTCGGCGATGGTGGACGAGGGGGCGACGCTCGACGAGGCGCGCCGCCGGCTCTGGTTCGTGGACAGCCAGGGGCTCGTGGTCCGGGGCCGGTCCGGCCTCGCCGCCCACAAGCTCCGCTTCGCCCACGACGCACCGGGTGCACCCGATCTCATCTCGGCGATCCGGACGCTGCGCCCCACCGCGCTCGTGGGCGTCTCCACCGCGCCGAAGAGCTTCGACCGCGCGGTCGTCGAGACGATGGCGGCGCTGAACCCGCGCCCGATCGTCTTCGCGCTCTCCAACCCCACCTCGCGCTCGGAGTGCTCCGCCGAGGAGGCCTACCGGTGGTCGGAGGGGCGCGCCATCTTCGCGAGCGGGAGCCCCTTTCCCCCGGTCCAGAT
Organism: Anaeromyxobacteraceae bacterium; assembly: GCA_035429785.1. GTDB lineage: Bacteria > Myxococcota > Myxococcia > Myxococcales > Anaeromyxobacteraceae > CAIOAK01. The sequence continues at coordinate 16,297 of DAOMFN010000001.1, read as the reverse complement.
CGACGGGAGGACCTTCGTCCCGGGCCAGGGGAACAACGCCTACATCTTCCCGGGCGTGGGGCTCGGCGTGGTCGCCTGCCAGGCGCGCCGGGTCACCGACCGGATGTTCTCGGCGGCGGCGCGGACGCTGGCCTCGCTCGTGCTCCCCTCCGACCTCGCCCTCGGGCGGGTCTACCCGGCGCTGGACCGGATCCGGGAGGTCTCGGCGGACATCGGCGCCGCGGTGGCGGAGGTCGCGTTCGAGGACGGCGTGGCCGGGGTGGAGCGCCCGGCCGACGTCCTCGCCCTCGTGCGCTCCGCGATGTGGCACCCCACCTACCCGACCTACGCGTAGCCGGGGCCCGCGACCCGCTCAGACCATCCTGCGGGCGTCGCCGTCGGGCGCGATCGGCAGCTGCAGGACGAAGCGCGTGCCCGGCGCCGACTCGTCGAGCCAGAGCTTCCCCCGCTGGGCCTCGGCGAGCCCGCGGGCGATGGCGAGCCCCAGGCCGAACCCGATGCTCGGCTTCTCCTCCCGCGTGAAGCGCTCGAAGATCCGGCCGCGGAGCGCGGCGGGGATCCCGGGGCCGTCGTCCCGGACCGCGACCTGGGCGCGCCCTCCCGTCTCCTCCACCGACACCTCGACGTGGGGGCCGCCGTGGCGGAGCGCGTTGTCGAGGAGGTTGTCGAGGACCCGGCCGGTGAGGAGCGGGTCCCCCTGGGCCGAGGCCGCCGCCGCACGCACGGTGACCCGGCCGTCGGCGCCGGCGTGGGCGCCCACCGCCCGCTCGGCGGCGAGCCGTGCAGCGCGGGCCAGGTCGAAGCGCACCGACGAGGGATTGAGCGTGCCCGCGTCGGCACGCGCCAGCGCGAGCAGCATCTCGACGAGGCGCGAGAGCCTCCGGATCTCCTCCTCCACCACCACCAGGGCGGCGCGGTAGTCGCCCGGATCGCGAGGCCGGCGCAGCGCCACCTGCACCTCGCCGAGCATGGCGGTGAGCGGCGTCCGCAGCTCGTGGGCGGCGTTGGCGCTGAAGGCGCGGGCCCGGACCGCGGCGTCCGACTTGGCCCGCAAGATGTCGTTCGTGACCAGGGCGAGCTCGTCCCACTCGTCGCCGATGCCCCGGACCGGGAGCTCGAGGTCCCCCTCGCCGGCCAGCGCATGCCGCGCCCGGTCGGCCGCCTCGTGCATGGGGGCGAGCGCCCGGCCCGCCAGCCAGAGCCCGAACATGGCCGCCCCGGCCACGGCGATGGGGGACACGAGGAGCATCGCCACGACGAGCTTCTTCGCGTCCTGCATGTCGTCGCCGACCCAGACGGAGGCCTCCTCGCCCGTCTCCCCGAAGGACCGGCGCTCCTCGCGGTCGTGCACCCAGATGGCGATGGCGGTCGCGGAGCCGAAGAGCAGGACCGTGACAAGCACCGCGAAGGCGAAGCCGGCGGCGAGTCGCGCACGCAGGCTCCGCAGGGAGGTCACGGCGTGGCCCTCACCTCGTAGCCCACGCCGCGCACCGTGTGGATGAGCGGGTAGGAGAAGGGCTCGTCCACCTTCCGGCGCAGGTAGCGGATGTAGACCTCCACCACGTTCGAGAAGGTGTCGTAGTCGTGCTCCCAGACCGCCTCCACGATGCGGGTGCGGGAGACCGGCTCGCCGGCCCGCTCGAGCAGGAACTGGAGCAGCGCGAACTCGCGGGCGGTGAGCTTGATGGGCTGCCCGGCGCGGGTCACCTTGTGCTGCACCGGGTCGAGGACCAGGTCGCCGCAGGCCAGGATGGGGCTCGCCCTGCCACCGGCGCGGCGGAGCACGGCGCGCACGCGGGCCACGAGCTCGTCGAAGGCGAAGGGCTTCACGAGGAAGTCGTCGGCGCCGGCGTTGAGGGCCGCGACGCGGTCGTCGACGGCGTCCCGGGCGGTCACCATCACCACCGGGAGGACGTCGCCGCGGTCCCGCCAGCGGCGCAGGAGCTCGAGCCCGCTCTCGCCGGGCAGCGCCCAGTCGAGCAGCACGAGGTCGACGCCCCCGGCCGCGAGGGCCTCCTCGGCCTCGGGGGCGGAGCCCACCCCCCGGACGGTGTACCCTTCCTCGGTCAGGCCGCGCTCGACGAACGAGCGGACCCGCTTCTCGTCTTCCACCACCAGGATCGCCATTGGACGGAGAGCCTAACATCCCCGTCGGCGCGTGCAGGGATGAGGGATTCCTCATCCTCGTCTCACCGGATCCTCACCATGAGCATGGTACATGTCCCCACCGTTGCGCGGTGTCTCACCGGGTGCACCTCCTCCGGTGACCCGCCGGGTGCCCTCCCCGGCGGCCATTCGGCGGAGCGGAGCCGGTCCCTCCCCCGGCTCCTCTCCGCCGAGCCTTTTCGGGCGCCTCAGCGGGCGTCGTACCGTCCGTGGATGGCGTCGGGCGCGAGCCCCCGAGGATGGCAGACCTTGCACGTGGCCAGGTTGAGCACTCCCGCCGGGATCCGGAGGTGGCAGCCGCGGCACTGGTCGTGGAGGAGGACGCTGCGGACGTCGATGGCCCCGTCCGGCTTGAGCCGCGCCAGCGTCCGCGCGGGCTTGCCGCCGATCTCCCGCTCCGGCTGCCCCAGCGGCGCGTGGCAGGCCGTGCAGCGCAGGCCGGGAGGGGGGACCGGCGCGTCCTCGCTCGCGAGGTTGTGGTGGCAGTCCCTGCAGCCGATCCGGGCCCCGTCCGGCATGCGGTAGGCCGTCGCGTGGCGCAGGTGCGTGAACGTCACCGGACCGAGCTTGCCCGGGATCTGCGAGAGGACGATGACCTCCGGGCCCGGAGGCAGCGGTGCAGAGAGGGCCAGGGCGAGGGCGACGGCGGGCGCGGAGGGGGCCACCGGGGGTGTCTAGCGGCGCGCACCGGGACCGTCCGCGGTATCTTCGCCCGGCATGCCCAACCCGCTCCTCGACGACCGCGGCCTGGAGTTCGTCCTCTACGAGACCCTCGGCGTGGACGGCCTCGCCTCCCTGCCCCACTTCGCCGACCACGGCCGCGAGACCTTCGACGCCTGGATCGACCTGTGCCGCCGGTTCTCGCGGGACGTGCTCTTCCCGGCCTACCGCCCCCTCGACGAGGAGCCCCCCGTGCTCCGGGACGGCGCCGTCCGGGTGCACCCGCGCATGCGGGAGATCTGGCCGCGGATGTGCGAGCTGGGCGTCATCGCCGCGTCCCGACCGGCCGCGGTGGGCGGCCAGCAGCTCCCCGCCACCGTCGCGCTCGCGGCGAACCTCTACCTCATGGCCGGGAACTGCGCGGCCTACGCCTACGCGGGGCTCACCTCCGGTGCGGCCCACCTCGTGGAGGCCTTCGGGAGCCCGGAGCTGCGCGAGCGCTGGCTCGGGCCGCTCCACGAGGGGCGCTTCGCCGGGACGATGGCCCTCACCGAGCCGCAGGCCGGCTCCAGCCTCGCCGACGTCCGCACCCGCGCCACGCCGCGCGGCGACCACCACCTCCTCTCCGGCTCGAAGATCTTCATCTCCGGCGGCGACCAGGACCTCACCGGGAACGTCGTCCACATGGTGCTCGCCCGGATCGACGGGGCGCCCCCGGGCACGAAGGGCGTGAGCCTCTTCCTCGTGCCGAAGCTGCGTCCGGGCGCCGCTCCCGGGTCCCTCGAGCCGAACGACGTGGGCGTGGCCGGGCTCATCCACAAGATCGGCTGGAAGGGGCTGCCCAGCGTGGTGCTCTCCCTGGGCGAGGCGGGGGACTGCCGCGGCTGGCTCCTGGGAGAGCCGGGACGCGGCCTCGCCGCGATGTTCCAGATGATGAACGAGGCCCGCATCATGGTCGGCGCGAACGGCGTCGCCACCGCCTCGGCGGCGTACCTCGAGTCCCTCGCCTACGCGCGGGAGCGCCCGCAGGGTCGTCCGCTCGCCTCGCGGGACCCGCTCTCGCCCCAGGTGCCCATCGTGGAGCACGCCGACGTGCGGCGCATGCTGCTCCGCCAGAAGGCCATCGTCGAGGGCGGCATCGCGCTCGTGCTCGCGGCGGCGCTGCAGGCCGACCGGGCCGAGCACGACCCGGACCCCGCGGCGCGCCACCGGGCGCGGCTCCTGCTCGACCTGCTCACCCCGGTGGCCAAGTCCTTCCCGGCCGAGCGGGGCTTCGAGGCCACCGCGCTCGCGCTCCAGATCCACGGCGGCTACGGCTACTCGAGCGAGTACCTCCCCGAGGCCTGGCTGCGGGACCAGAAGCTGAACTCGATCCACGAGGGGACCACCGGCATCCAGGGTCTCGACCTGCTCGGTCGGAAGGCGGTCGCCGAGGGGGGCGCCGCGCTGGCCGCGCTGGGCGGGGAGATCAGGCACGCCTGCGCGCGCGCCGAACGGGCCGGCGTGGACCCGGCCTGGATCGCCGCCGTGCGGGAGGCCGTGGCGCAGGTCGGGACGCTCACCGCCGACCTCGCCGCCCGGGGGCTCGCGGGAGACCCGGAGGGCATGCTCGCCCACTCGGCCGATTACCTGGACGTGATCTCGACGGTCGTCGTGGCCTGGCTGTGGCTCCTGCAGGGCGCGGCCGCGCGCGAGGCGCTGTCGACCCGGCGCGGTCCGCGGGACCTGCTCGAGGGCAAGCTCGCCGCGGCCCGCTACTGGATCCGCTCGGAGCTGCCGCGCATCGGGCCGGTCGTCGCGGCGTGCCGGGCCGGCGAGGCGAGCTGGGGACCCGTCCGCCCCGAGTGGTTCTAGGGACCCGGCCGGCCGGCCCGCTCCCGCTCGATCTCCGCGGCCCGCGCGCCGGCCTCCGCCGCGGTGACGGGGTCCCGCATGCGCTCCGCCATGCGCGCGAGGGAGCGGTAGGCGGCCGCGTCCCCGGTGACGTCGAAGAGGGCGATGGAGTTCCCGGCCCAGCGCCACGGGGTCCGCTCGCGCAGCCAGGCGTGGAGGTCGGTCTCGGCCACGTAGGCGTCCACGAGGCAGGTGGCGCTCACGGCCACGATCTCCCGGCCCGCCGGGTCGGGTCCGTCGCGCCGGGGCACGGGCAACACCGCGCCGGCGCGGAACCGCCAGTCCTGCACCTTGCGGATCGCGGGGAGCCCGTGGGCCGGGGGCCAGGCCGTCCCGAAGTAGTCGAGCCAGACGGTGCGCACCGGCTCGTCGCGCAGCGCCTCCGCGACCTGTCCCAGCGACTGCCCCCAGTCCACGTTGGAGTCGGTGAGGCGCGTCCAGGTCCGGGTCGGCCCTCCGGCGACCTCGTTCGACCAGGTGATGGCGTCGGGGTGGACGCGCACGAGCGCGACCCCCATCCAGGCCACCGCGAGGAGCGAGGCCGCGCGCCCTCCCCGCCCCGTCCGCCACAGGGCGCCGAGCGCTGCGCCCCCCGCCACCGCCAGGAACGGCGTGGCCGGCAGGAGCTGCCGGACTCCGTTGCAGATGCCGGAGGCCAGCGCCGCCGCGCCGAGCAGCACCGGGGGACCGACGACCGCCGCCACCCGCGCCGGCTCGTTCCGGGTCCGGGCGAGGAGGAGGGCGAGCCCGGCGCCCGACGCGGCCAGGAGGGGAAGCGGCGTCTTCACCGCCCACGCGAACGCGAAGTCCCAGGGCATGCAGGCCATGGACTGGACGCCGAGCGCCCAGGCGGCGTGGCCGGCCCGCGCGTGGGCCTGCTGCTGCGCGACGGACGTCCACCACGCCCGAGGTCCCTCGGGCAGGCAGGCGATGGAGAGGACGACCGCGCCCCCGGCGGCCACGGCGAGTGCGCGGCGTCCCCGCTCCCGGAGCTCGCCGGCGGGCGCCCCCCCGGCGCGGAGGAGCGGCGCGAGGGCGAGCAGCGCCAGGACCGGCAGGACCACGAGGCCGGTGCCCTTCGTTCCCAGCGCGAGCCCGGTCGCCGCGGCCGCGACGGCCAGCCGTCCGGCCCCTCCCCCGTCGAGCGCCGTCCAGGAGAGCGCGACGGCGGCGAAGATCGCCGCGGCCGTTCCCAGGTCGAGCGTGGCGAGGCCGGCGTTCGCGACCACGAGCGGGTCGAGGGCGTACAGGGCGAGCGCGAGCAGCCCCGCCTCCGGCCCGAAGGCCCTGCGCGCCATCCACAGGACCCCCACCCCGAGCAGCACCGAGAGGAGCACCACCGCGGCCCGGGCCCGCAGGAGGAGCGCCTGCGCCCGCGCCGGATCGCGGTAGAGGAGGGACGGCCCGAACGTCCACTGGTCCCCTGCGGCGAACCCCGGCACGGTGCGGAGGTCCGGCAGGCCCGCGCCCAGCCAGGAGGCGCCCAGCCAGAGCTTCACGACCGGTGGATGCTCGGGGTTGAGGCGCTGCTCCCCGGCCACCAGGTGGGCCAGGCCGGCCGTGGCGTAGTAGGGCTCGTCGTAGGTGGGCGACTGGACCGCGGCCTGGTGGAGGGCGAGCCCGGCGTGGAGGGCGAGCAGGGCCGCCGCGAGCACGGCCTGCGGGCGGGTGATCGGGGGCGCCGGGGCGTCCATGTCCGCCGAGGCTGCCACGCCGTCCCGGGCCTGTCACGGGCGGATCCGGGTCCACCCGTGGTGCGGCAGGCGCGCGCGTGGTATGGCGGCTGCCATGATCCATCCCAGCTACCGGGCCATCGCCCAGGCCATCCGGCGCCGCGACGGGTGGTCCTCCCCGGAGCCCATCCGCTTCCCCGAGCTGGGGGCCGAGGTGCACTACCTCGCCGCCCGGTCCCGGCACGGCGGGCACCTCCTGGGGCGCTCCGGCTACGCCTGCGACGAGCACGGCGTCCGCTTCCCGGCCGAGCCCACCGAGGACGGGCCGCCCGACTGCGCGGTGGCCGAGAACCTCGACTTCCGCTACCCGCTCCTCCGCGGGCCCGGTGGCGGGCGCGCCCGCCACCTCGTCGTCGTGCTCCACGGGCTCAACGAGCGGAGCTTCACGAAGTACGTGCCCTGGGCCTACCAGCTCTGGCGGTCCACCGGCGCCGCGGTGGCCCTCTTCCCGCTCTCCTTCCACGTGAACCGGGTGCTGCCCTCCTGGGGGCGGCACATCGACGAGCACCTGGCGGCGCGCCGGGCCGTCCCCCGCAACGAGAACGTGCACGCCTTCAACTGCGTCATCAGCGCCCGGCTCGACGCCTACCCGGAGCGCTTCTTCTGGGGCGGTGTCCAGTCCTACGGCGACGTCGTGGACCTGGTCCGCGAGATCCGGTCGGGCCGCCACCCGCACGTGGAGCCGGACGCACGGGTGGACCTCGTCGGCTACTCCATCGGCGGCTACCTGGCGCTCGGGCTCCTGCTCATCGACGAGGACGGCCTCTTCTCCGGGAGCCGGGCGGTGGTGTTCGAGAGCGGGGCCGCGCTCCGGGCCACGAACATGTCCTCGCGCTTCATCATCGACCACGCCTGCGAGGTCCAGCTGATGAAGCTGTACGTCCGCTTCACGGGACGGCTCGCCAACGACCGGCTCTCCCACTGGCTGCGGGAGCACGAGCTGGGGCGATGGTTCCGCGCCCTCTGCGGCGACGAGGCCGAGCGCCCGCGCCTGGAGGCCCGGCTCCGCGAGCTCGCCCCCCGCCTGCTCGCGCTCGGGAACGTGAACGACGAGGTCATCCCCTGGCCGGCCATCGTGAACACGCTCCAGGGGCTCCACCGGGACACCGGCGTGGAGGTGCGGCGCCTCGAGCTCGGGGTGCACGAGCACCCGTTCCTGTGCCCGGACTACGCGCAGCGCGACCGGCGCTTCGTCACCGAGTTCCTCGACGTGCCGCTCTACGGTCCGGGCTTCGAGGGCTTCATCGGCGCCGCCACCGGCCTGCTCTCGACCGGCGCGCGCTGACCTCCGGCGGTCGGCGCCCCGGGGCGCCCGCCCCCGCCGCGCCACCGGAACGGAAGCGGGGGGCCGCTCTCGCGACCCCCCGCCGGTGCACCTGGACGTCGGCCGGCCCTACTTCACAGACGGCAGCTTCCCCTCGACGCCCTCGACGTAGAAGTTGACCTCGCCCTTCCACTTGTCGTCGGCGGTCACGCCGGCGGCGAGGACCTCCTTGCCGGTGTTGTCCTTGATGGGGCCGCGGAAGACGGCGCCCGGGTTGGCGACGAGGAAGGCCTTGGCCTCGTCGACCTTGGCCTTGGCGGCCGCGGGGACGGAGTCGTTCACCTTCACGAACTCGGTGAGCCCCTCCTTCACGCCCCACTTCGTGTTCTCGACCTTCCAGGTCCCGTCCATCACCTCGCCGACGGCCTTGACGTAGTACGGGCCCCAGTTGAGGGCGTTGGAGGCGAGGTGGGCCTTGGGGGCGAAGGCGCTCATGTCCGAGTCCCAGCCGAACGCGTACTTGCCGTTCTTCTCGGCGGTCTGGAGGACGGCGGTCGAGTCGGTGTTCTGGAGGAGCACGTCGGCGCCCTGGTTGATGAGCGACTGGGCGGCCTCGGCCTCCTTCGGCGGATCGACCCAGGTGCTGATCCAGACCACCTTGGTCTTCACCTTCGGGTTCACGCTGCGGGCGCCGAGCGTGTAGGCGTTGATGTTGCGGAGCACCTCCGGGATGGGGAAGGAGCCCACGAAGCCGATCGTGTTCGTCTTCGTCATGGCGCCGGCCAGCACGCCGGAGAGGTAGGCGTCCTCGTAGAAGCGCCCCTCGTAGTTGCGGAGGTTGGGGGCGGTCTTGAACCCGGTGGCGTGCTCGAACTTCACCTCCGGGTGGTCCTTCGCGACCTTCTCCATCGAGTCGCCGAAGCCGAAGGACGTGGCGAAGATGACCTTGTTGCCCTGGGCGACGAGGTCCCGGATGACGCGCTCGGCGTCGGGGCCCTCCTTCACGCTCTCGATGTAGGTGGTCTTCACCTTGTCGCCGTACTTGGCCTCGACCGCCTTGCGGCCGAGGTCGTGGGCGAAGGTCCAGCCGGCGTCGGCGACCGGGCCGACGTAGATGAAGCCGACCTTGAGCGGCTCGGGCTTGGCGGCGGGCGCCGGGGCGGGGGCGGGAGCGGGGGCCGGCTCGCTCTTGGCGCAGGCCGAGAGGCCGAGCGCCACGCCGGCGGCGAGGGCGATGCTCTTCAGGGCGGAACGGCGATGCATGTGTGCGACTCCTTCGTTTGGGTTGGACTTCAGGAACCGGGGTGGAACGTCTTGCCCAGGGAAGCGGGCATGTTGAGCCGGATCCAGAGCGGATCGCGGGAGATGACGACGAGGACGAGGATGGTGGACAGGTACGGCAGCATGCTCATGAACTGGAGCGGGACCTGGACGCCCTTCCCCTGGAGGTACAGCTGCAGCATGGTCACGCCGCCGAAGAGGTAGGCCCCGAGCAGCACCCGCGCCGGGCGCCAGGTGGCGAAGACCGTGAGGGCGAGCGCGATCCACCCGCGCCCGGCGATCATCCCCTCCACCCACATCGGCGCGTAGACGATGGAGAGGTAGGCGCCGGAGACCCCGCAGAGCGCGCCGCCGAGGAGCACCGCGGCCATGCGGATGCGCCGCACCGGGTAGCCGAGTGCGTGGGCGGACTCGGGGGCCTCCCCGATGGAGCGGAGCACGAGGCCGGGCCGGGTCCGGTAGAAGAACCAGGCGAGGGCGGCCATGAGGGCGATCGACAGGTAGACGAGCAGGTGCTGCCGGAAGAGGGCAGGCCCGAGAAACGGGAGGTCGCGGAGCCCCGGGATGCCGCCCACGACCTTCCGCTCCAGCGACTTGCCCACGTAGCCGGCCCCCACGAACGCGGAGAAGCCGCCGCCGAAGAGGGAGAGCGCCAGCCCCGTCGCATACTGGTTCGTGTAGAGCCAGAGGGAGAGCCAGCCCAGGATCGAGGCCGCCGCGGCCCCGGCGACCGCACCGGCGGCGAAGCCCACCCACTCGTTCCCGGAGAGGAAGGCCGCCGCGAACCCGGTGACCGCCGCGATCGCCATCATGCCCTCGGCGCCCAGGTTCACGACGCCGGCCCGCTCGTTCACGAGCAGGCCGAGCCCGGCCAGCGCGAGCGGCGTGCCCGCGGCGAGGGTGGCGGCGACGAGGAGCGCGAGCTCGCTCATCGGGCGCTCCAGCGCGGCCGGTAGAGGATGAGGGTGTCGCAGCCGAGGAGTGCGAGGAGCAGGACTCCCTGGAAGACGCCGGTGATGGCGGCGGGGAGCCCCAGCCGCGACTGGGCGAGCTCTCCACCGATGGAGAAGGTGGCGAGGACGAGGGAGGCCACCACCGCGCCGAGCGGGTGGAGGCGCCCCACGAAGGCCACGATGATGGCGGCGAAGCCGTACCCCTGGGAGACGTGCGGGGTGAGCTGGCCCATGGGGCCCGCCACCTCGAGCGCCCCGGCGATGCCCGCCAGCGCGCCGGAGATGAGGAACGTGCTCCAGAGCGCCACCCGCGCCGAGAACCCGGCGTATCGCGCCGCCGCCGGCGCCGGGCCGCCCACGAGCAGCTGCATCCCCCGGTAGGTGCGGAACATGAAGACCCACATGGCGACGGCGCCCAGGATCGCCAGCGCGAACCCCCAGTGGAGCCGCATGCCGGGGATGATCCGGGGGACGTTGGTCGCGGCGGCGAAGTTCACCGTCTGCGGGAAGTTGTAGCCTCCCGGGTCCTTCCACGGGCCGAACACCAGCCAGGACAGGAACAGGTCGGCCACGTAGACGAGCATCAGGCTGACCAGGATCTCGTTGGCGTTGAACCGGTCCTTCAGGAACGCCGCCACCGACGCCCAGATCATCCCGCCCACCGCCCCCGCCAGCACGAGCGCGGGGAAGAAGAGCCACCGGTTCACCGGGAGGCCGGCGGTGGTGACGAGGAGCGCGAGCCCGCCGCCCACGATCCCGCCCACGAGGAACTGCCCCTCGGCCCCGATGTTCCAGACGTTGGCCCGGAAGGCGAGCGCGAGCCCGAGCGCGCAGAGGATGAGCGGGGTGGCCTTGAGCCCCAGCTCGGTGAGCGCGCGCAGGCCGCTCCAGGGCTTGAGGAGGAAGATCTCGAGCCCCCGCACCGGGTCCTTGCCGAGCGCCGCGAAGAGGGTCGCCGCCACCGCGACGGTGATGGCCAGCGCCACCAGCGGCGAGAGGACGCTCCAGAGCCGGGAGGGGGCCGACCGGGCCTCGAGCCGGATCACGCCGCGCCCTCCGCGCCCCGCCCGTTGCCGGGCCACAGGCCGCTCATCCACTCGCCGATGAGCTCCACGGTGGCCTTCGGCGTGTCGATGGAGGGGGAGAGCCGCCCGCGGGCGATGACGTGGAGCCGGTCGGAGATCTCGAAGAGCTCCTCCAGCTCCTCCGAGACCACCAGCACCGCGCACCCCGCGTCGCGCAGGGCGAGGAGCTCGGCCCGGATCTGCGCCGACGCCCCCACGTCCACGCCCCAGGTCGGCTGGGCCACCACGAGGACCCGGGGGATGGCGTCGATCTCGCGCCCCACGATGTACTTCTGGAGGTTGCCGCCGGAGAGGCTCTTCGCCACCGCCGACGGGCCGGGGGCCTTCACGGCGAAGCGGCCGATGATGCCGCGGGTCTGGTCGCCGAGGAAGGCGCGGTCGATCCAGCCGCCGAAGCGCAGCGCCTCGCGCCGGGTGAGGAGCATGTTGTTCGCGAGCGAGAAGGCCGGCACCGCGCCCCGCCCCAGCCGCTCCTCGGGCACGAAGTGGAGCCCGAGCTTGCGGCGGGCCTCCGGCCCCTTCCGGCCGATGGGCGTCCCGAAGAGGCGCACCATCCCGGGCGCGGGGCGGGTGTCCTCCCCGGAGAGGGCGGCGAGCAGCTCCTGCTGCCCGTTCCCGGAGACGCCGGCGATCCCGACGATCTCCCCCTCCCGGACCGTGAGCGAGATCCCGTCGACGAGGACGCTGTAGCGGTCCCAGCGCTCGAGCCGGAGGTCGTTCACGGTGAGCGCGACCTGCCCGGGCCGCGGCGGGCGGTGCTCGATGACCGGGGGCTCGGCCCCGATCATCATGCGGGACAGGCTGCCGGTGGTCTCGCGGGACGGGTCGCAGGTGCCCACCACCTTGCCGCCGCGGAGCACCGTGCAGGCGTGGCAGAGGGCCCGGATCTCGTCGAGCTTGTGGCTGATGTAGAGGATGGAGCAGCCGGTGGCCGCGAGCTTCCGCAGGGTGACGAAGAGCCTCTCGACCGCCTGGGGCGTGAGCACCGAGGTGGGCTCGTCGAGGATGAGGAGCCGCGGGTTCGAGAGGAGCGCGCGGACGATCTCCACCCGCTGCCGCTCGCCGACGGAGAGCACGTGCACCGGCTTCTCCGGGTCGAGGTCGAGCCCGTACTCCGCCGCCTTCTCCTGGATGCCGCGGGCGACCTCCTCGAGCGAGACCTTCCCGGTCATGCCGAGCCAGACGTTCTCCGCCACGGTGAGGGAGTCGAAGAGGGAGAAGTGCTGGAACACCATGGCGATGCCCAGCTCCCGCGCCTCGTGCGGGCTGCGGACCTGGACCGCCCGACCGTCCCACTCGATCTCCCCCTGGTCCGGGCGGAGCGCGCCGTAGACGATCTTCATGAGCGTGGACTTGCCCGCGCCGTTCTCGCCGAGGACGGCGTGGATCTCCCCCGGCTGGACGGTGAGCGCCACGTCTTCGTTGGCGACCACCGCGCCGAAGCGCTTCGTCACGTGGGCGAGGCGGAGGCGGGGCGCGGTCACGGGATGTCCGGGCTGCCGGAGGCGGACCTCATACCACAGGCGCGGAGGTGGACGGGGGCTAGGCGGAGCCCTGGCGCTGGGCCTTGACGGGGGGCACGAAGCGGTAGTCGATGTCCCAGGGGAAGTAGATCCACTTCTCCTGCTTGAACTCCTTCACGAAGGTGTCGACCACCGGCCGGCCGAGCGGCTTGGCGTAGAGGCAGGCGAAGTGGGCCCTGGGCAGGCGCTCCCGGACCGCGCGGGCGGTTCCGCCCGTGTCGACGAGGTCGTCGACGAGGAGCCACCCGTCCCCGTCGCCCTGGACCCCCTTCAGCCACTGCAGCTTTCCCTGCGACTTCGCCTCCTGGGTGGGGTCGCTGGTGCCGTAGCTCACCACGCAGACCGTGTCGATCACGCGGATGTCGAGCTCCCGGGCGATCAGCGCCGCGGGCACGAGCCCCCCGCGGGTGATGGCGATGATGCCCTTCCACTCCCCCAGGTCGTGGAGCACGCTCGAGAGGTAGCGCGCGTCGCGGTGCAGCTCGACCCACGAGATGATGATCTCGTCCTTGTACGGATTCGATTCGGCCATTGCGCCTTGTAGATCGCGGGACTGACGCCGGGGAGGCCCCCCGGTGGAGCGTCTCGCGGAGCTCCCGGCCAGGTGCTCCGGAACCCGTGGACGGACGGGGCCACGGCCCCGGGAACGCCCGGCCTTTGCCCCGTGATGGCGGCCACTTGCGAGATCGCGGTCGGGCCGAATCCTTCCGGCCGTCCCTGGCTCCGATGGAGTGCAGTGGTCGTACTCACAGGAGGCGACATGAAGTTGCTGACGACGGTCAAGAAGGCGTGCTGCTCGACCGAGAAGGTCGCGCAGTGCTGCGCCAAGGCGTCCCGGCTGGTCTCGGGCTGCCACGACTAGCGACACCGGGGCGGGCCTCCGGGCCCGCCCCACCCTTTCTCCCCAGAGGTGGATGCGATGAGCGAGTACGTGAAGGAGATCACCCAGGCCGACTACGAGGCCGAGGTCGCCCGGTCGGAGCTGCCGGTGGTCCTCGACTTCTTCTCCACCGAGTGCCCGCCCTGCGAGGCGCTCGCCCCCAAGTTCGACGCGGTCGCCGAGCAGTTCGCCGGCAAGGCCCGCTTCCTCAAGATCTTCCGGCAGGGCAACCGCGAGCTGGCCTCGAAGCTGGGCGTCACCGGCAGCCCGACGCTCCTCTTCTTCAAGGCCGGCGCCGAGGTCGGCGAGCGGATGAGCGGCGAGGAGATCAAGCGCACCGCGATCAAGGCCCAGGTGGAGGCGATGCTCGGCGCCTAGCGCCCGGAGCACGGATCCCATGGCACAGGACTACGACGTCATCATCGCCGGTGCGGGCCCCGCCGGGCTCTCCGCCGCCATCTACGCCTCCCGCGCGCGCCTCCGGACGCTGGTGCTCGACGAGAGCGTCCCGGGCGGCCAGATGAAGACCACCCACAAGGTGTCCAACTACCCGGGCTTCCCGGAGGACGTGAAGGGCACCGACCTCGCCAAGGCCTTCGCCGCCCAGGCCGAGCGCTTCGGCACGAAGATCCGGCGCGCGGTGGAGATCACGAAGCACGATCTCTCCGGCCCCGTGAAGACCTTCGAGCTCGACGAGGAGGAGCAGGTCTCGGCGCCCGCGGTCATCGTCGCCACCGGCGCGAAGCCCCGCGAGCTCGGCGTTCCCGGCGAGTCGAAGTACCGGGGCCGCGGCATCTCCTACTGCGCCACCTGCGACGGCGCCTACTTCGAAGGCAAGGAGATCCACGTCATCGGCGGCGGCAACTCGGCCGTCGAGGAGTCGCTCTTCCTCACCCAGTTCGCGAGGAAGGTCACCATCGTCCACCAGTTCGACCACTTCCAGGCCGAGCCGGTCTCCGCCGCCGAGGCGCTGGCGAATCCCCGGATCGAGGTCATCTGGGACTCGGAGCCGCGCGCCTTCCTGGGCGACGGGCAGCTCGAGAAGCTCCGGATCGAGAACGTGAAGACGAAGGAGGTGCGCGAGCTCGCCACCGACGGCGTCTTCGTGTTCGTCGGCTACGTGCCCCGCACGGACCTCGTGAAGGGGATCGTCAAGACGAACACGTGGGGCTACGTGGAGACCGGCGAGGACATGTCCACCGACGTCCCGGGCGTGTACGTGGCCGGCGACATCCGGTCCAAGCGGTTCCGGCAGATCACGACCGCCGTCGCCGACGGCACCATCGCCGCGCTGGCGGTCCAGAAGTACGTGAAGGACCACGCCCAGCCGAAGGCCGCGTGATGGGACTCTGGTCCCGCCTCTTCGGCCCGGGCCAGCCGAGGACCATGCCGGTGCACGTGGACGACCGGAACTTCGCCGCCGAGGTGGGCCGGTCGGAGCTGCCGGTCGTCCTCGACGTGTGGAGCCCGGGTTGCGGCCCCTGCAAGATGATGGAGCCGGTGGTCGTCTCGCTCGCCGGCCGGTACCAGGGGCGCGTGAAGGTGGCCGAGCTGAACGCCGCCGAGTCCCCCGCCACGGCGGCGCGCCTCGGGGTGATGAGCACGCCGACCGTCCTCTTCTTCAAGGGTCGGCGGGTCGTCGAGCAGGTGACCGGCTTCGTGGGCGAGCGCTACCTCGCCGAGATCGTCGACACCGACCTGCTGGGCGGGCGGGCGTGACCGGCCCCGATCCCGCCGAGGTCGGCCGACCCTTCGACCCCGAGGCCCAGCTCGCCGCGCTCCCGCGCGAGGAGCTCGTCCGGATCATCCTCGACGACGCGAAGAACTGGCTGGCCCACGACGGGCTCTGGTTCCAGGCGGTCGAGAAGGCGAGCGGCATGGAGGCCGCCATCGACGCCGACCGGGCCGCCTGGGAGAAGTTCACGGTCATCGAGGCGCGGCGCATCATGGACCGGCTGGGCATGGCGCCCGGCGGCGGGATCCCCGCGCTCGTCGAGGCGCTCCGCCACCGGCTCTACGCCCGGCTCAACGTCCAGGAGTTCACCGCGCTCTCCGACCGGCACGCGGTCTTCGTCATGCGCGACTGCCGGATCCAGTCGGCCAGGCAGCGCAAGGGTCTGCCCGACTTCCCTTGCAAGTCGGTGGGCATCGTGGAGTACTCGGAATTCGCACGCACCGTGGACCCGCGGATCCGGACCCGGTGCATCGCCTGTCCTCCCGATCCCCACGGCCCGGAGGCCCACTGCGCCTGGGAGTTCACGCTGGATGACGAGCCCGGACACCAAGCACGCTGAGGCGGTGGCCCGCGCCTCGGCGGCGCGGTACGGAGCGCTCTCCACCTCGGGCGCGTCGCTCTCGTGCGGCCACGCGCTCGACGTGGCCGGCCCGCGGCAGGGCGAGCACGTGGTCGACCTGGGCTGCGGGCGAGGCGGCGATCTCGCCCGCGCCGCAGGACGCGTGGGACCCGCCGGCTCGGTCACCGGTGTCGACGCCAGCGAGCGGATGGTGGCGGCCGCCACCGCGGCGCTCGACGGGTACCCGAACGCGCGGGTCGTCCTGGGCGACCTCGCCGCGGTCCCGCTGCCCGACGGCTGCGCCGACGTCGTCGTCTCGAACTGCGCCATCAACCACGCACCGGACAAGCAGGCCGTGTACCGGGAGGTCTTCCGGCTGCTCAGGCCGGGCGGCCGTTTCGCGGTGTCCGACGTGGTCTCGGAGGAGGAGCTTCCCGAGTCGGTCCGGAGCGATCCGGCGGCCTGGGCCGCCTGCTACGGCGGGTCGATCCCGGAAGCCGACTACCTCGCCGCCGTGGCGGGCGCCGACCCCGCCGCGCTCGCGGGCGTGCGCCGCCCCGAGCCC